>JBAVNY010000806.1:0-15654 GCA_049691535.1 Candidatus Acidiferrum sp. | reverse complement strand
GCGCTAGGTACCACAGCGGGGCTGGCCAATGACCGCGGCGGTACGGGAGTGCCACACGCACCGCAAAACGTGGTCTCCGGTGTCAGTGCTGTACCACACTTAGAACAGAACACGGTTCCCCTCCCTGATATCGCCTAGCTTACTTTGGAAAAACGTTTACGCGGAACAAAAGAAGAGCGAAGTTTACTCGCAACCGGCTTGTTCGAACAACTGCAGATGTCGCACGCCTTCGGGATTCCCCTTGCGCGCCGCCGCCGTCAGCAGCACTCGGGCCTGATCACAATTTTGCCCAACGCCTTGCCCCAAGCGATACAGTTCCGCAAGCGCAACTTCGGCGTTCGAATTCCCTTTCTCTACGGCAATCCAGAGCAACCGTGCCGCATCCGCTTGATCTTCTCGACTCTTTTTCGACCGCAGAATTTGCACTGCTTGCAAATATTCGGTTTGCCCAGATTCGGAATTCGGATCGCCAACCACGTTTGGATTTCCGCCCGTCATCAACGGCGATACAGGAACGGCCGTGGAGGAATTTTTTCTGCCCGGCGAAACATAGGATGGAGTCGCCATCGACGCTGCATCCCCGGTTCTCGGCGATGCGGCCTCGGGACCCGTCGTCAAGGGACTGGCACTTCCCGCACCCGCCGCGGCCGATGTACCACTCGTAGAACTCGTGGGCACCGAGGATCCCGGCAGCGGAATCGTCGATGGGCTGGCTTCCGCGGGATTTGGTTGCCCTGAATTTCCCCGCTTTGTTGATGCAGCGTCCCCCGGTGAATTCGAAGACGGCGTCTGCACCACCGGCGCAGAATTTACCGAATCTGCTGGGCCCGAGATTTTCTGCCCCGTCTGAATCATGAACTGGCCAACTTCCTGTCGATACACATAGCCGGCAACCGCCAACGCGATCAGCATCAGAATGCCGATGGCACGAGACAGCGTGAACCCTCTCGGGCGGATCCGACGGCCAAAATCCATATCCTCAATAGCGGGCAACGGTTCGAACGCCGCTGTAGGATGCGCCCACACGGGCGCAGTGGTGTGCGATGGCGCTATCTGAGCCTGTATCGGTGGCGGGCTCAGGTTCTCCGCTACCGCGACTGGAGGCACGATGGGAGCGGATGGCGGCGGAATTACAGGTAGCGGTGCTGCGACGGTCGGTGCGGGCGGCACAGGAGACGCAGGTTTTGGTGGCTCCGGTGCGGAAGGCGGTGGGGGCGCCACGTGAACCGACGAACTCTCCATCTCCAAGCGTTCCTCGGCAGCCTGCCGCAATGCCTCCGCGATTTCCCGTTTCAACTGTTCTGGCGAAGGTGCTGGGCGAGACGGCGCAGTTGGCTCTGGCTTCGAAGGCGAGCGAAATACTGTAACGTCTCCCTTGGTAGCAGGGGGCCTTTGCGAAACCGTTCGCGCCTCGTGCCGCAATTGGTCCATTATCGGATTCTTGGCCCCAGCAGACTTGGCTGGCACTTCTGCTTCCCGCGCAGGCGCTTCATCGGTATTCTGCAGCCACGACCGAATGCGCTGCAGGGATTCCGGGGAAATTTGTGTGAACTCTAAGCCCGCGACCTTCCCGTTCTCCTCCACCCAGATCAGCCGCCCTTCGCCTTCAATGCGCGAACCGGCGTCGAGCGAAAAGCTAAAGGTAGTCGTCTCCCCAGGACGCAGCGGCATCATAGCTCGAAGAGCGAACCCCTCTTCGCAAAGGTCCCGCATCATGCCCCCGTTGCCAGAGGCCAGCTCCACATAGACGAGCGTGGACGGGCGTTTGCGAAATTTGCCGCGGCGATCTGTATCAACCGTCATAGTTCTCGAATTCCTGTATTTTAACCTTTTCTGAGCCTGGTTCACTACAGGGGAATACGTTCTACCAGTAAAAAGAGATGCCTGGGAACCGGACGAAGAAGCCGGAAAGGTCCGAGTTTCAGGGTAAGACACAAAGCGCTTAGACCATTCCAAACGCGGCAAAGAAAGGCTTTAAAGTGGATGACAAGCTGGTGAGCCTGCCTAATGAAAATGAGAATTGCCATTTCTGTAGGGGTCGTGCTGACGCTGTGCCTGGGCGCCTATTGGTGGTCGCAGCGTCCCTCTAAATTGCAAGACGCCGACTTGCTGATGCTCGGCGACTTTGCAAACCACAGTGGCGAGCCGAACTTCGACGGTGCCCTGCGCGAATCCCTTCGCGTGGCACTGGCGCAATCCCCTTATCTCAATCTGGTGTCCGACGAAAAAATCCGCATGGCGTTGCGCAACTCCGGCAAGCCGGAAGGAACGGCATTATCAAAAGAGCAATCTCTGCTCCTCTGTGAGCGCATGGGAGCAAAAGCCTATCTGACGGGGAGTGTCACCCGCGCGGATAACGAATATTTTATCGAGTTGGTTGCAAATCACTGTCCAGACGACAAACGAATAGCCAAGGAAACCGACCAGGCCGCTCGACCTGATCTCGTAATTCAGCATCTGGGTGCAATGACCGCAAAATTGCGGCAAGACTTGGGCGAGACTGCCGAGTCCGTAAAGAAGTTCGATATCCCGCTCGAGCGCGCAACTACTCCCATACCTGCTGCGTTGAAGGCTTATGAAGAAGCCCGCACCGCCGTCCGCGAATCCGGCGACATCCAAGCGGTGCCGCATTACAAAAAGGCCATTGACCTGGATGCACGCTTTGCCTTGGCGCACTCCGGACTTGCGGTGAGTTATTACAACCTCAACCAAATGGCGCAAGCCGGCGAAGAAATTCGCCAAGCCTATGAAGCGGGCGATCGCCAGACGCTGCGCGAGCGCCTCAACATCACGACCCTCTATTACGACCTGGGCGTGGGGGACGTTGAAAAAGCAATCGAAGGGTACAAGGCCTACATTCGTGCGTATCCGCGAGACGACGTCGCGCTCGGCAATCTCTCCAGCGAATACTTCGTCCTGGGAGATTATGAAGACGCAGCCAAATACGCCCGCGAAGCATTAAAGATCGATCCAGACTCGGCCGCGTGGTACGAAAATCTCTCCACAGCGCTGCTGGCACTCTCGCGCTTCGATGAAGCAGATGCCACGCTGAAAGAGGCGTTTTCCAGAAAAATGGATGATGCCGCGCTGCACTCCAATCGCTACTCATTGGCCTTCCTGAAAAAAGATTCTGCACTTATGGAGCAGGAAGTCGCCTGGGCTGCCGCTAAACCAAACGGCGACGATTCTATTCTGGCGGCGCAAGCGGACACCGAAGCCTTCTACGGCCGACTGGAAAAAGCTCGAGACCTGACTCGGCGCGCCGTTGAGTCTGCACAAAAAACGGAACTGTCCGAATCCGCCGCAACCTGGACCGTCGAAGGCGGTATGCGCGAGGCCATGTTTGGAAATATGGAAGAAGCTCGCAAAGCAGCTCATGAAGCGCTGCGACTCGCTCCAGATAGCAAGGATGTGCGAGCCCTGGCCGCATTGATTTTTGCCCGAGCGGGCGATGAAACCGACGCACTGAAAATCACCGACGACTTGCGCGCCCTCTACGTGTCCAACATGGTCATGCAAAAAGCGTGGCTCCCGGTGGTACGCGCACAACTTGCGCTGCACAAAAAGCAAAATGCTGAAGCTCTCGAGCAGCTTGAAATCGTGGCCCCCTACGAGAAAGGGCAACTTACCGGAAATCTCAGTGACTCCTGCATGATTCCAGTTTATCTGCGCGGTGAAGCGCAGTTAAACAGTGAGAAGGCTCACGAAGCGCTGCTGGAATTTCAAAAGATGCAACGCAATCCCGGCGTTATCGGAAACTGTTGGGCTGGCCCGCTGGCTATGCTTGGCGAAGCCCGAGCTCACGCTGCGAGCGGTGCCACAGCCGAAGCGAAGAATGCCTACGGTCAGTTCCTCACACTCTGGACCGACGCTGACGCCAGTATTCCAGTTCTCAAACAAGCCAAGGCCGAAGCCGCCAAACTCCACTAGATCTTTTCGTTCCCCCCGAACCCTCGGCCCAAAAATGTTTTCTGCAATTCACCGGTGCCCTGTCTTCCTCGCACAAAAATGATAGGCTTTGAAAGCCGATACCGCCCTGAGCTGCATCCTTGTTAGGAGCGCAGACCCGCCTGAGCTAAGGAGACCATCCATGCGTTGGACACCCGGTGGACAAAGCGACGATATTGAAGATCGCAGAGATGAAACGGGGGGAGGCGGCGGAGGCTTCGGTTTCGGCGGCCTGCATTTAGGAATCGGCGGGATCATTATCCTGTTTGTTCTTAGCCTGATCTTTAAGACCAACTTTTTCGCACTGCTGAGTGGCGGAGGCGCAACCTCGACCGCGCCCACCGCGACTAGCCGCCCCAGTCCGGAGCGCGACCAGCAGGAAAAGCCGCTGGTTCAATTTGTCTCTTTCGTCCTCGACGACACCCAAAAAACCTGGACCGACCTGCTTCCCGAACAAACCGGAAAGCCTTATCGTCATGCGAAATTAGTCCTTTTCCGCGAGGCCATCCAATCTGGTTGCGGCGGCGCGGAAGCCGCCACTGGCCCTTTTTATTGTCCCCAGGATGAAAAGGTCTATATCGACTTGGGCTTTTACGACGAGTTGCAAAGCCGTTTTGGCGCCTCCGGTGATTTTGCCAAAGCCTATGTTTTGGCCCACGAAATCGGCCATCACGTTCAGAAAATTCTCGGCATCGAGGGGCAAGCGCGCCGCCTACAACAAGGTAATCCTCAAGCCGCAAACCAGGTTTCCGTGCGATTGGAACTACAGGCAGACTGTTTTGCCGGCGTTTGGGCTCACTCCACGCAAGAGCGCCATCTCTTGGAATCGGGTGACGTGGAATCCGCCTTAAGCGCGGCGGCGGCGGTTGGCGATGATCGCATTCAGAAAATGACCCGCGGCCGTATTCAACCCGAAACGTTTACCCACGGCAGCTCCGAACAACGCATGAGCTGGTTCAACAAGGGCTTCAACGGCGGCACCGTCCAGTCCTGCAATACTTTTGCTCAACAATAACCCACGCGTGCGCAGCGGCAGCGCTCTCGAAACGTCCTACTCTTTGGGATTCCCGTCAGGTCCGGGAACCCCTGGATCTCGCGCTTTGTTGATAGCGGTCTGAACCGCCTTGGCCTTCTCCGGATCTACCCACGAGTCCTTGGTAACCAAAGTCGTCTGCGACGGTAGAGCCACCACCGCACCTGCTTTCTCTAACGCATCCATCACCTGCAGCAGCAGAGCTTCCTGCACCGCAAGGTACACAGCGTAATCCGGCTCCAGGATGTACGCAAAAATCTCAACTTCAAGCGCATACTCGGCAAACCTCACGAATCGCACCCGCGCGGTACTTTCCTCCACTTTAGGATTGCGTCGCAATATGTCCCGCAGTTCATCGACCACATAGCGAACATGATCGGGAGCCAGATCGTAGCGCAACCGAATAATCTGTTGGCACAAAAACTTGTCGCGAAAACGAAGATTCTCAATCGTCGACGTCGCCATAACGCCATTCGGAATGGATAGAATCGTCCGCTCGGCAGTGCGCAGCCGTGTCGAGCGAAGACCGATGTCCTCTACAGTCCCAGTCTGATTGTTAATTTTGCATACGTCGCCGATCACGATTACTTTGTCGAAAAGAATCGAGACTCCGCCGAACACATTTTCAAAGGTTTTCTGTGCGCCTAAACCCAGTGCCAGTCCGCCGATACCAACCCCGGCCAGTGCCGTACTAACATCCACACCCAGATTCTTCAGCACCGTAAGCACTACAAACAGAAAGATTACCACCTCCACGAACCGGCGCACCAAAGAAACGATGCTGCGCTCCGCATACATGCCCCGACTGACCAGACTCATCGCGATTCGCCGCGAAATGATCCGGGTGATGCCCGTCAGGATCCAGTAAAACATCACCGCCAAAACCACCAGGATGATCGGGCGATAGTAGAGCCGGAACAGAATGGATGTACCTATGTAATCGACGAACCCAAAGTGAATAAGTATCGTGATAGCAAGCGTAACGGGATCCAAACTGAAGAATCGCTGCGCCGGCGGCAAAATATTTCCCCGGTATTTGCTCCACTGCAGCAGCGACAGGTGACTAACGTACGTAAATATCCGCGCAATGAACCAGGCCACCGGAAGGAATAGAAGCAATGCAAGCCACTGCCACGCCGGCATGGCGAGATAACGGTGCTCAAGCAGCGTCTTGGGAATGCTCTTCTCAATTTGTGGATACTGCAGCGAATCGTAGACCTGCGGCACCTGATCCAATGTCTTGCGCGAAATGTACCAAAGTTTTCGCCCCTGCTCGTCTTCGACGCGCACCAGATCAATCGCGAAATCGTCATTCGAACCAGTCAGGCCGCCAATTTTTTCTTGATCCGCGGGAAGTCCGTCGTCCAGACGGCCGTTCGGGTCGGTACTGATGAAATCGAATGTATTCGTGAACTTGCGGCTCAAAATGGCGAAGAGTTGCTCCGCAAACTCCTCTTCATCTTCGATGGAAGTCCGGTGACGATTTGTAGCGGGCTGGAAATATTGGATTGCCACCGGGTAGCGCTCTTCCCCGGCAGCTTTAATAAATCCCAGTATCGTCCCACGTGGAGTTTCGCGTTTCAGTGCATCGGGCGGCGTAGCGTTTTGTGCCGCACTTGCAGCAGGCGTCGACGATGTAATCCCCGGGATTTGCGCGCGAACGCCCGGAGAGCATGCTGGGCAGGTAGCCAGCACGAGAAATGCGACGAAATAACGAGGCAGAGACATATTCCTAGCTCCGGGTGGCCGCTTCATTCTAGCTGTTGTGCGGGCGGGACAGAAGGTGGTCCAAGGTCAGGGGCACGATCCTATGCGCTCTTCGTGCTGGCGCAAAAGAAACTGGTCGGTCATCCCGGCAATGTAATCGCAGACCACCACATGCCGCGGACTGCTGTTGGCCATTTCTTCATGGGATTCCGGCATGGAACGCGGCGTCTGCAAGTAGAAGTTGAAAAGCTCCTCGAGACAGCGCACCGACCGATCGCAATCCTCCGTGATCGACGGATGATTATAAATATGAGCAAACAAGAACGCCTTTAAATTTTCATTCTGCGCCCGCGCGCCCTCGCTGAAACGTGCCAGCCGGCTAGGAGCGAGGCGAATGTCCTCCACACTTTGTGCACCCGATGCGCTCACCAGGCGCTGCGTGTTGGATATCAAGTCGCTGGCTAAGAGATCTAAAACGTCGCGCAACGCTTCATTGAATTTTAATTTGGGGCGCGCACCCGGGTACGCGCGGTCCACTCGATCGTAGAAATCCCCGAAGAACCGTACTTCTTCGCGAAGCGCGTCCAGATCAAGAAGTTCTGCCTCCAACGCGTCGTCTAAATCCGCCGTGTTGTAAGCAATCTCGTCCACCCAATCGACCAACTGCGATTCCAGCGGTGGACGCAGCTCCAACAAATATTCCGAAAGTTCCGGGAATTCTGCGGCAGAGTAGTCACGGGAATGTTTGACGATCCCTTCACGCACTTCAAAGGTCAGATTCAGTCCCTGAAAGCCAATGTAGCTATGCTCAAAATGTTCCACGATGCGAAGCGCTTGCAAATTGTGGTTAAATCCGCTGCCTCGTTCCGCCATCAATTGATTTAGTTTTTTTTCCCCGGCGTGCCCAAACGGGGGATGGCCAATATCGTGGACCAGCGCCAGCGTCTCGACCAGTTCAGAATTCAGGTGCAGCGCGTCGGCCACGGTCCGGGCGATCTGCGCAACTTCCAATGTGTGCGTCAGGCGATTCCGAAAGTGATCCGAGAAGCGTGCTGTAAATACCTGGGTCTTGGCTTCCAACCGCCGAAACGCTCGCGAATGCACGATTCGATCTCTGTCGCGCGCATATTCGCTGCGATACGCGTGTAGCTTTTCAGGAAATCGGCGCCCTCGGGTAGCGCCGGGCTGCATGGCCCATGGCGCAAGAGGAGTGAGATTGGAAATGGCCGAAACCTCCGAGCTAAATTCGAGGGACGGCCGCCACGTCAGGACTTGGTGGCAAGAAATTCAAGGCCGCGGTCCGCTTCGTCAGAACTGATCGAGTTTGGATAGTCCTTCTTAACTTGTTCATAAAGCGTAGTGGCCTGCTTCGGGTCGCTCTGGCGAAGAAGGCTAGCTAGCTCCAGCAGCACCATTGGCTTGGGTACCAGCACCGAACCCGATGTCGAGAGCGACCGAAGAATCTTCGCGGCATCGTCATTCTTGCCGTTGCGTTCGGCTATCCGCGCCTTCTGATAATCCGCCAGCGCCGCCAGTTCCTTGTCCGACCCAGCATTCAGCTTGTTCAACTCTTCTGACGCCTGAGCCAAACGGTCCAGGTCCATCAAGCAAAGAGCGGAATAATAAAGAGCCAATTTGCCCGCGTTTGTGCTGGAATATTTGTTGGCCACTGCAGACAACTTCGTTTCCGCATCTTGTGAGCGGACATTCGGGTCTGAGTAAGTGATCTCACCTGGAAGTGTTGGCTGACCAGGAATCGCAACCGGCGCATTGAACACGCGCATAGCGTCATCCAGAGCATTTTGCGCCTGGCTGTTCTGCCGGTCGCTATAAAGTTTCCAGCCAAAATACCCCACCGAAACCACCACCAGAGCCAAAAGCGCGATGGCCGCGATGCGAGTATGAGAAAGGACCGCCTCAGCCCCGTGCTCGAAAGTCTCACGGACTCGGTCATGTTTCAGGTCTTTACGCGAAATATGTTCGGGCACAGCGCTCTCCTGCTTGAAGCGGAAACTACAAGTCTAGCACGCGGAACGCAAGGCACGGAAGGCAGCCGTCCACGGTACGCACCGCCAAGTAACGCTTGCCGCAACGCTCGTCGCGTCTCTATCAGCGAGAGTGGCAGATCATGTTACGTTGTAAAGATGCAGACCGGTTGCGTCCATTGTGGTCAGCAGCACCTGCTGAAAGACGAAGTCCTGGCGAAACATGCCAAGGTGCAGTTTCGCTGTACCCGCTGCGGCCAGACCACCGTTGTCGAAGTGAAGCGCCGCGCCGACGAAACAGTAGTCATTTCGCCGATGCCCTCCTTCGCACGCGCGGATGCCTCCACTCCAAGATTGAAACTGCCTCCGGTAGACGAGGGCTTGGTCTTGCCTCCCGACAGCAACATCGTCTTAACCGTAAAAAGTGGCCCTGCGCAAGGTACCGTATTCCCGCTCAGCAATCCGCGCACGGTAATTGGCCGCAAAGGTGCCGATTTCCCTCTGAATGATCCCGAGATTTCCCGATTTCATTGTGTGCTCGAAATTCGAGGCCCCATGATCAGCCTGAAGGATTTGGACTCTACGAATGGCACCTTCTTTGAAGAAGAACGCGTGCGCGCCGCCATGCTGCAAAATGGGGCAGAATTCCGCGTCGGTAGCAGCAGGATCCAGATAAACATCCAGCCAAAACAAAACGGTTAGAACCCAACGTCCGAGAAGCTTGCTCCGGGCTGTGAGATACTGACGCGGGTCAGGGCAGCGTACGTAGGAATGAACCAACTAACCATCTGCATCGTCGCGCAAAATGAAGAAGAGAATCTTACGCGGGTATTGACGTCCGTCCAGGAGGTTGCGGACGAAATCGTGGTGGTCGATGGAGGCAGCACCGACCGCACCGCTGAAATCGCCAAAGAGCACCGCGCCCGGGTAGTGCAGCGAGCTTTCACCACCCATGCAGACCAGAAAAACTACGCGGCCTCGCTAGCCACCCACAACTGGATTTTCCTGTTAGATGCCGACGAAGAATTGAGCGATGATCTGAAAGCCTCCGTGCTGCAGTGGAAGAAATCCGAATCCGCCCATCCTGTCTACGAAATGGCGCGCCTCACCTGGTATCTCGGCGCCTGGATCCATCATTCTCGCTGGTATCCAGATTGGCAGCGACGCATTTACCGGCGCGACCAAGCCCATTTTGAGGGAGCTATCCATTCTGCGCTGCGATTTGAAGGTTCAGCCGGCCGGTTACAGGGCGACTTGCTCCACTATACGATTCGCGATTTCGCTGAACACGAGGCCAAGCTCGAACGCTACACCACCGCCGTTGCCAGGGAAATGTACGAAAACGGCAAGCGCGATTGGCGTGGCGCCATGTGGATTGCCACTCCCTGGAGTTGGCTTCGCCACTTTTTTCTCGGCGCAGGATTTCTGGATGGCTATCGCGGCGCACTGATCGCCCAGATGGCGGCACGTGGCGTCCGTCTGAAATACGCCAAGCTTGGCAAACTCATCGCCGCTGAAAATCACACGAAACGCAGCGGTGAACAATGATCCCGCTGCTCGTTGATTTAGACACCGAATGGCGCGGCGGTCAAAGTCAAGCCCTGCTCTTACTCAAAGGATTGTACGAACGGGGCCACGCAGCAGAATTGCTGACCGCCAAAGGCTCTTCCCTGGGACGCCGCGCAAAACGCGTCGGAATCTACGTACACGAGGTGTCGCGAGGATTGTTCCGTCTGCCTGCCGCTGCAAGGATTCGCGCGCTTTTAAACGATGGACGCGTCGACCTGGTGCACGCCAATGAAGCCCACGCCGTGACTGCGGCTTGGCTCGCCGGAGTCCATCGACAGCTTCCTTTAGTGATTTCGCGTCGCGTCGGCTTTCCGCTGGGTAAAAGTGCGCTGGCCCAGGCGAGATATAAGTCGGCGGCCTGCATTGTAGCCAACTCCCAATGGGTTGCGGAACAGGCCGCAGCGTCCGGAGCCCCACAAGACAAGTTGCGCATCGTGTATGAAGGGGTCGAGATTCCGCACTTGCCATCCGGCACGGAGCGACAAGCGGCCCGCGCGCATTGGGGCATCAAGTCTTCCGACAAAGTCATAGGGTGCGTCGGCGCGCTGCAGTCCGACAAAGGTCATGAATGGGTAATTCGCGCGTTGGCAGAATTGCGGCAGGAATTCCCGGAAGCCCGCTTGTTGATCGCCGGTGAAGGGAAATATCGTCCTCAACTAGAAGCCCTTGTCGCAGAGTTAGGCTTGCAGTCGAAAGTTATTTTCGCCGGCTTCATGAAGAACATTTCCGCGGCCTATGAAGCGATTGACGTCTTTGTCTTCCCTTCCCTTTTCGAAGGTTTAGGCACCTCGCTCTTGGCCGCCATGGCCTATGCAGTGCCATCGATTACCTTTTTTGGTTGTGCGCTGGGCGAAATCGTAGAGAACGAACGTAGCGGCATTCAGGTCGAATCTCGCAATTCCCAAGCAATTGCAGAGGCCACTGCAAAATTGTTGCGCGATCCCGCATCTGCGCAACGCATGGGTGAAGCAGCACGCGCGCGCGTGGCCGAGAAATTTTCCGCGGAGCGCATGGTTCAGGAAATGGTTCACGTCTATGGAGATGTGCTGGGAACGAATGCAGTCCCGCGAGCAAGGCTTAGTCTCGACTGACTATCCAACAAGACGCCTTAGCGGCGCCTCAAGTCAAAACGGCTCTCAGTCCGGATAGCCATGCGGAAACTTCCGCCGCCAATTCCACGCCGACTGAATAATTTCTTCCAATGAAGAATGCGAAGCTTCCCAACCCAGCATCCGTTTCAGTTTTTCATTGCTGGCCACTAGGGTTGCCGGGTCGCCCGGCCGTCGTGGCGAAAGCTTGTGCGGAACTTTGTGGCCCGTGAGCCGTTCCGCTGCTTGCACCACTTCCAGGTTCGAAAATCCGCGATTATTGCCAACGTTAAACGCCTCTCCTGAAACGCGATCAATCTCCTCCAACGCACGAAGATGCGAATCAACTATGTCCAGCACATGTACGTAATCGCGGACACATGTACCGTCTGGCGTCGGATAATCCGAACCAAAAATTTCGAGAATCGGATAAACGCCTAAAGCCGTGTCGAGTACCCGCGGGATCAGATGCGATTCAACACGATGCGCTTCGCCTCGTTCTATGCTGGCGCCCGCCGCATTGAAGTAACGCACCGTCACATATTTCAGCCCCGTGTATGCACGGTAGTCGGCCAGAATTTGCTCAAAGACCAGCTTGGTTTTGCCATAAGGATTGATGGGAGCTTTCCGGTGTTCTTCCGGAATCGGCGTAACTTCCGGCTCGCCGTACGTCGCCGCCGTCGAAGAAAAAATCAGCTTATTGACACCGTGGCGAACCATCGCATCAAGCAGATTCACTCCACAAGCAACGTTGGCCGCGTAAAACGTGCTCGGCTCGCGAACCGACTTGGCCACCAAAGCCTCACCGGCGAAATGCATCACCGCATCAATTTTATTTTCCGGGAAAACCGCGTCGAGCGCGGGCCGGTCCCCCAAATCCATTTGACAAAATGTTGCCGCAGGCGGAACAGCGGCGCGGTGGCCTTCCTGTAAATTATCCAGCGCAATGACGTGATGCCCACGCGATAGCAGAATCTCGGAGCAGATGCTGCCAATGTACCCGGCGCCTCCGGTAACCAGAATGTTCAAGGAATCCTCCTTGTCTGCTAATTCCTGCCACGTACCAACCGAACAAGTATACAACCCTTGGCTCGAACGTGACTTTGCGTAGCGGTCCCCAATTTTATTGAGAACGTCGCGCCAACCTCCGCGCAGGCGATGCCATTGGGAACGTTTCAACGATCATTCTGTCTGGGAATTGAAAGAAAGCCGCGATGTGGTGAATTTGAGCAGAAGGACTATGAACCCGGCCAAGTACATGATTTGCAATTTACACAGCCTCTAAAATGGAGAAAGCGTCGAACGGCTCCTTCTCGATCCGCCCGACGCTCTCACCTACAACATTTGCGCAAGTAATTGTTCTTCCTGAAAAGTTGTTCCAGTCGTTCCCTCCTATCCGCTCGCCGGATCCCGTCGAGCTAACTAGCAGATTGAACTACCCATCGCCCCTTCGGTTCGAGGAATTCCACCCCAACCGCATAGCCGTCGCCATGGATTGGTTGGCAGTATGCCACCCGAGCCGCCGAACGAAATTCGCCCGTGCGCGACGCAAACACGATCTGCGCACCTTTATCCCAGCGACGCACGCTGACCACGCGCGCCCCGCCCGCGCTTACGTTTTCCGTAAACGTCGGCTCCGCGCCAGGATCTTGCCGATGCCCGTCTAGCACCACGGGGATTTCCATCGGGATCCGATTCTCACGGCGGTGAGCGGTAAAATCATTCCTCTGAGGCATCGTATTCATCCTCATAGGCACGCAGCTATCCGCGTGATGGAATTCATGGCACTACCGCGGTGCTTCATGCGATACAGGACGCGATCTGCGGCGCCCAAAAGTTTTTCCGCAGTGTCCCCGTCCTCGGGATATGCGGCAATGCCGGTGCTCACCGACAGTCGCGGCTCCTCAGACTCCGTAGCCAGCCGTTCGCGAATACGCACCGAAACGCGATCTGCCAACTCCTTGGGAGCTTCCGGTAGCACCACCGCGAATTCGTCTCCGCCATACCGCGCAGGCGTATCAATGGCCCGCGATTGATTCCGCAAAGTCTTACCAAGGCGGACCAGCGCGCGGCTGCCCACCAAATGCCCGTAGCGGTCGTTAATTCCTTTGAGACCGTCCATGTCCAGTAGAACGATGCTGAAGGGCCGATTCGTCCGGCGCGAACGATCCAGCTCAGACTCGATCACCGCGATCAGCCGGCGGTAATTCGCCAAGCCGGTCAGTGGGTCGCTAACCGCAAGGTTGCGGACCTGATCAAAAAGGCGCGCCTGATCCACTAGGGCTCCGCACAGCATGATGGAATAGCTGGCTACCTTGGCGAATTCTGCCAGGAAAAATGGCCCATCAAATAAACGTCGTGAGAAAAGTGCGGCGAGATGGCAGGCCGCATTAAGCAGCGCCACCAGGAAGAGCGAATAGTCGTACAGCGAAGCGTCGCTGTCGTTCTTCTTTTGGTTGCGATAGCGGGGATAGAAAAACAGCGCTGGCAGCGCAAAAAGTCCACCGGGCAGCATTTCCCAGGGCCGCGAGAAAAACGCGCCTGCCTGCGCCACCGGCGTGGCTGGAGCTGCGATAAACGCCGCGCTCGTAATATACGTAGCGGCGGCAACAACGAAGAGCGCACCCGCAGTTTCCCGGCTTGGCTGCCGCGCCGTGGGGATAAACCGTTCCACGCCCAGGGCAGCCAGCAGCAACACTGCCAGTAGCGTGCGGCCGACCATCCAGCCCATCGGTACGCGCGCCAGAGCGATTGGCCCAAGATGCAGAAGATTATTGAGACCGAAGTAGCCAATCGTCTCAATCATTCCAGAGAGCACGAATCCAAAGGCCAGGATCAGGGCGATACGGTCATGCGTGCCACGGAAACGCACCAAAGCGTTGGCCGCATAGCAAAAACTGAGCAGTGATCCGCCGACTTCCAGATATAGATACGTAGTCGGG
This sequence comes from Candidatus Acidiferrum sp., assembly GCA_049691535.1. Lineage (GTDB taxonomy): Bacteria > Acidobacteriota > Terriglobia > Acidiferrales > UBA7541 > Acidiferrum. The sequence continues at coordinate 1,382 of JBAVNY010000806.1, read as the reverse complement.
GACCCTGACATGTGCGCGTGCCGGGCATACAGCACCATCGCCAGGAACAGCGTGCCCAATAAGCCATAGGCAATCGCCGGCACGTTGCCGCGATCCCTGCGGAGAAAACCCTTGATTGTGGCCCAATCTCCCAACATATCCCCCAAATGCCTAAGAAACCCAACAACACAGGGGAACAGCACGTCCATGCCCTTTTCTGCGGGGCCGAAAACCAATTGGATGTGGCTGATTTAGCGCGACTTAAAAATGCCATGGGAAGGCTGCAGTTTCCGATGAGACACGGCCGAGACAGCACCGAGACCGCTCTGTGTCCTATATGAAACCCTATCGTCCGTGTATCCAGAAGGTTACCGGGCACATGGACACCTGCACTCCGAACTGGCACCCATTCTCAGATTGAGACAGTCTCATCCCGTTATGAGGCAGAGATTCAAGGCTTGGGAGCTACTACTGGCTGCAGGTCCCGTGCGCTGACTGTGTCGGTGAAGTTCTGACGCTTGTGCGAACCGTCGCAGAATGGAGAATTTGCCGAATGCCCGCAGCGGCACAGGCTCACCGCCGTCCGCCCACCCAATCCAAACGGTTTTCCCTCTTGGTCCACAATTTCAAAGTCGCCCTCGACGCGCAATGGACCGTTATTGAAGATAGTGACTTTCGCTGCTGGCAAAGGAGCCTCCGTCGATTTGAATACCCGGATGTCTGAAAAACGCTAATCCCAAGATAACGATGCATCACGCGAAAAACAACAACAGGACTACAACGTCAGCTATGCCCTGCGCCTAATTGGTCACGTCCGTTGCTTAGTAACGTGGCACGGTGGGATCCACTTCCGTGGACCACGACAAAATTCCGCCGCGCAGATTATGGATCTTGCGGAAGCCCGCTTTGCGCAGAAAGTCCACCGCCTCGGCCGAACGCTTTCCGCTGCGGCAATGCGCCACAATTTCATGCGAAGAATCCAATTCATGCACGCGACGCGGCAGTTCCCCTAGGGGAATCAGGTGCCCCTTAAGATTGCAGATCTGATATTCGTGCGGTTCCCGGACATCCAGGATGAACAGATCGTCTCCATTATCCAGACGCGCCTTCAGCTCGCGCGGAGTCATTTCCGGCACGTGCAGATCGACGTCTGGCTCTTCTTCGCCGCGCATTCCGCAGAATTCGTTGTAATCGATCAGCTTGTGAATAGTGCGATTGCTGCTGCACATCGGGCAATTCGCATTCTTGCGCAGCTTCAGCTCGCGGAATTTCAGTGCCAGAGCATCGAAGAGCAACAAACGACCTACCAGAGAATCCCCGCGACCCAAAATTAGCTTGATCGTTTCCATTGCCTGCAGTGAGCCGATAATTCCCGGCAACACGCCTAACACGCCACCTTCTGC
>JBAVNY010000805.1:0-1632 GCA_049691535.1 Candidatus Acidiferrum sp. | reverse complement strand
GGATTTAGCCACCGCCTATATTCCGGCGCGAGAACTGGGCGGCGATTTCTACGACCTGCTTCCCCTTGGCATCGGGCGGCTGGCGCTGGCGAATGGCGACGTGTCCGGCAAGGGCACCGCGGCGGCGCTCTACGGTTCGCTGGCGATTGGCGTGTTGCGGGAAGTGGCAAACGACCAGCAAGGTTCGCCATCAGAAATCTTGCGCGTGCTGAACAGCCGCCTGCTCGCAGCCAGGCTGGATGCGCGCTTCATCGCCATGCATTTTGCGGTCTATGATGCGGCGCTTCGGGAACTGACCATCAGCAATGCTGGTGGCACCCTCCCGCTACTGGTGCGCAACGGTGAAGTCAGCGAAATTGAAGTGCGCGGCATCCCGTTGGGCATGCTGCCCGACGTCGAATACGACGAACTTACCATTAATCTGGAAGCAGGGGATGTGGTGGTCTTCGCTTCCGACGGCATTCACGAATCAACGAATCGCGATGATGAAGAATTTGGCGTGGATCGTCTGAAGGCGCTGCTTTCTACCGTGAAGGCCACCGATCCCGGCTACACCATTGCGCAACGCATCGTGAGAGCGACCGATGAACATGCCGGCGTCGGGCGCCCGCCCCACGACGATCGCACCCTGCTGATCCTGCGGTTTATGGAAGAAGCCACGCCAGACTTCAGCAAGATGCCTATCATTTACTGAGCATCGGCTTCGAAATCCCTACAACAACATCATCGAACCCGACTGGAAACGGTCAAATTGCTCCCAAAGCAGTATTCCATTTCTTTTATGTAAAAGTACGCTATTATTTGTCAGCCTTATAGTGCCCAACCATGGTTAACCAACTCTTTCCCGCCGCTCCCTTTCAACGGAAGCCCCGTTCGCGCTTTCTGCTGTTTGATCGCGCCGTGTTGATCATTGTGCGCCGGCTGGTTACACCCTTCTTGCTGTTCCTGATTTTCGTTTTGGGCTGCGTGTTCACCTATATGCGCCTCGAACGCCTTAGCTTCGCGGACGCGCTGTTCTGGGTGGGCCACTCCCACGCCATCGAATATCGCCAGGTTCGCGCGATCACGAAATACTTTTCGATATTCGTGGCGGCGGGGATTTTTGCGTTCGAAATTTGGTTTGCGGAACGAATTCTGCTGACGTTCATCGGCCATCAGGGCCGGGAGGTCTGGAAATCCATGTTGAACGAAATGAATCTGGAACGGGTGCGCGACCACTTCATCATCTGCGGATACGGGCAGGTAGGCCGCACGGTGATCGAGCAGCTGAATGCCGCACACATTCCTTACGTGCTGGTCGAAACCAACGAAGGACTCTATCGCCAATTGCTGCAGGAAGGCGCTCTGGTGATTCAAGGTGACGCCAAGCGGCACAGCGTGCTGCAGGAGGCGGGCATCGCGCGGGCGCGTGGTTTGTGCGTGGTGATTGATAATGACGCGGACAATTTGTACATCACCGTGACCGCGAAAGCGCTGAATCCCAAGTTGAAGGTGATTACGCGCGCTGGCCAAGAACGCTATGCGGAGGCGATGCGCACTTCCGGCGCGGATGAGGTGGTCATTCCGGAGTATGAAGGCGGGCGCCTGGCCGGGCAATTGATCCAAAAATACGTTAACAGCACGCGCTGAGCT
>JBAVNY010000804.1:0-4543 GCA_049691535.1 Candidatus Acidiferrum sp. | reverse complement strand
ATAGGTTGCGCAGAATCTGGGTACGGAATATATGCCGTGAATCAAAATTTCCGCACGCCCTATTTCTATAACTTCAATCTGCAGGTGGAAAAGAGCATCGGAAACTTTGCGGTGTGGCAAATCGGGTATGTCGGCAGCGTCGGCCACAAACTGTCGGTCATGTTAAATATTAACCAGCCGGATGCAGCGGGAGTGCGGCCATTTGCGACGCAATATCCGGACTACGGCGACATCAACCAGCTCAACAGCATTGGAAATTCCAACTACCACTCGCTGCAATCCACCTTCCGGATTCGGACGTGGCACGGGTTGAGCTCACAGCTAACCTACACTTGGGGACATAACCTGGACGACGTAACCGAGTATCGCGGCGTTCTTCCGCTCGACAGCACCAACCTGAAACAGGAATACGGCAACGCGGACTTCGACACGCGCAACAGCTTCGCTGGGCAGGCCACTTACAACCTTCCTCGCGCGCAGTGGGCGACGGGCTGGAAGAGCTTTTTTGTCAATGACTGGCAACTGAGCGCCTTACTAATTCTGCATAGCGGCCAGCCATTCAACATCAACGGCGGGACGTCGCGGCCCGGCTACAACATCATCGGCGATCCGTTCGCCGGCGTTAACCATACGTTTGTTCCCGGCGTAGGCGAGCAATGGGTCAACGGAAACGTCTTTGTGCCAGCGGCGCCCGGTGATCCTGGGAATCTCTCGCGCAACCGGTTTGTGGGACCCAACTTCAAGGACTTTGATTTTTCGGTGATCAAGAATTTGCCGATTACCGAGCGCTTCAAAGTTCAACTGCGTGCGGAAATGTATAACACGTTTAACCGCAAGAATCTGGCGTCAGGTGCAGGATCGGTCGGTGGCAATGGCATGGTCACCGATACCATCGGCGACTTCAACGGTGCTCCTGGACTGGGCCCCGGTGAACCATTCAACATGCAACTTGTGGCCAAGATCATTTTTTAGCCACAAGTTGTTTAACCTTAACCGGGCCTTCGCGAAATTGCGGAGGCCCTTTTATTTTCTACGTTCGGTTGAAAACCAAACCTCCGTTCTTTAAAGTACAATGCGGTTTGCTACACAGGAGAACCCCGTGCGCTATTGGATCGGTTTAATACTGGTAACCCTGATGCTGTTCGCAGCTTGCGCTGATGCGCAAACTAAGTTGTCGACTAAGTGGGAGGAGCTAACCGCGGCGGATTTTCGCGATGCAATCACCAAAGCGCAGGGGACATGCCTGCTCCCGTTTGGCATTCTCGAAAAGCATGGACCGCATCTGCCATTGGGTACAGATCTGCTCAACGTCCGCTATGTGGCGGAACACGCGGCGCAACAGGAATACGTGGTAATTTTCCCGCAGTATTTTGCCGGGCAGATATTCGAAGCGCGGCACGAGCCCGGCACTATCGCCTACAGTGCCGAAATGCAGATGAAGTTGCTGCAGGAAACTACCGACGAGATGGCTCGCAATGGCTGCAAGAAAGTGGTCATCGTAAACGGCCACGGCGGCAACGAAAACCTGCTTCCTTACTTTGCGCAGTCGCAATTAGAGCGTCCGCATGACTACGTGGTCTACGTGCAATGGGGACACGAGGCCACCAAAAAAGTCGGCGCTGAAAAAACGGGGCCCGACTGGCACGCCGGTGAATCGGAAACGTCCAACACCCTGGTAAGCCATCCGGATTTGGTGCACCTCGATCGCGCCAAGAACGAATCGGGCGCTGATCAACGGCGCGTAAAGCTCCCGGAAAACGTGTACACCGGCATATGGTGGTACGCGCGTTTCCCTAATCATTATTCCGGAGACGGCTCAACCGCCACAAAGGAGCAAGGCGAAGCGGATATGCAGAGTTGGATCAATACGGTGGTAAAAGCAATCCGAGCCATTAAGGCCGACGACGAAAGTTTAAAGTTGCAGAAGGAGTTTTACGAAAAGGCCCAGCATCCGCTGGATACGCCAACGAAATAGCGCGCCTACGAAGTCTTCTTCGAAGAAAAATGGGTGAGCTTGCCATCGACAATCACCGCAAGATATTTGCCCGATTGCAAAAACTGCATGACCTGGGAACCTTTGCGGGCTAATTCCGCCCAGCGCGACTTGGTGTTGGGATTTTGCTCCAGGCCCCGGTAATCCGTACCCTCCACTTCAAAATCGACCTGTCGCAACCGCTTACCTTCCGTTTTGCGCACTGGGTAAATCCGATCGCCCAGGCTGATGGTTTTTGCTTCCTCGACCATTGCTTGTCGCCAAACTTCCAGAAAGGCTTGATCAAGGGCGCTGGAATCCGGTGTCATGCCATCAGGATAACGCGACTCAACGGCGCGAAGGAATTTCGGAGGATGAAGGTGCAGGAGCTAGCGAGCGCGACGCAGCGTTTCCAACCAGGCGGCCAGCGTTTCGTTGTGAGGCGGCTCCACGTCGAAAAACTCGATGCCCATGCCGATGCGAGGCTTCACGATGCGGACCACCACCAGGGCCTCTAACGATTGGCCTCTTCGCGTGAGCGTCAAACGTCCCCGCGTGCCGATGGGAAGCGGCTTGCTGGTACAGATAAAGCATCCACCCATGGAAATGTCGGAGGTGACACCGTCGGTCACCTTGCCACTTTCGAGATCGAAAATCTCGGCGTCGGCGGCAAATGGAAAACGAAGCGTGTAACGACGATCACGAACTCCGGTAACACGCGGAGCTGGAGAGCCACTGCGTTCTGGCATAGAGATGACCTTGCTCACAAGAGAAACTCGATAACTCTCAGCAAAAAGCGTTTAGCCCCCTGGCGATGAGGACTTTCCAGGTCACCAGTGTGGCGGAGATTGGTCCTTTTGAGAATGCGGCTCATGTCCAGCAACACCCTAAAGGTAACCTGCCCACTCGTCTTGCCTGGTCACTATTAGTGGGTACGACAAAGCCGAAATGGCCCTTAAACAGCGGCTGCACGCCTCATGTTAGCCTGACAAATAGAGCGTCTAACGTGAATCCAACCATGCGTGTCGAAGGTATTCGTCAGAGTGATCGTGTGAGTCTGCGCCTGCAAGTCGAGGCGGCGTGGCTCTCAACCGACGGAATCGCCATGAAACAGGCGGCTGAAACCTTGCTGGTCAGCCGCAACGGTGGAGTGTTGCGACTCGAACAGCGCTTGTTTGCCGGACAAGAAATTACGTTGCATCGCAAGCTGGAAGGCGACCAAACCAAGACCGTGCGCGCGCGCATCGTGGCTGAAATCGACAAAGAGCCGGATGGATTCATCTATGCGGTATCGATCATGGAGCCGCGCGCCGATTTCTGGGACATTGACTTCCCTGCCCCACAAAAGGGCGAAGAAGCGCTGGCCCGTATGCTGATGGAATGCAGCTTCTGCCAACGCCGCGAAGTCGTTTACCTGAATGAAATGGAAGTGAAATCGTTCGAGATTCGTCGCTGCGCCGCGCGCGTTTGCCGTCACTGCGATTCGCCGTCGATTTGGATTGAGGCGCAGTCCGACCCCAAGTTGGAACATGCACCCAACGGTGGCGCGGCTTCTGAAGAACGAATTGTGCCACGCAGAAATCGCACGCGTGTGAAGGCTCGCGTGCTGGCGTGCATCCGGCGCCGCGGATTTCAGGAAGAAGTAGCGGTCTGCGAAGACTTATCCAAGGGCGGCATCAGTTTTCGCAGCCGGAACGAATATCCAGAAGGCACCAGGCTGGAAGTCGCCGTTCCCTACACGCCAGGATCAGGGGCGATTTTTGTGCCGATACGTATTGTGTTTTCGCAGCGTATTGCGTCAGCTGGTTTGTTCCGCCACGGCGCATCGTATTTGCGGGCGCCTGAGTAACGCAAAAACCCTAGATCAAAGATTCACCACAGAGTCCGCAAAGGTACGCAGAGATCACGGAGAAGACTCCGTTTTAGTGTGTCCGACAATGGCCTGCCAGTTGATAATCGCGTTCCACAACATCCGTTGATCACCACGATTTAAATCGCGATGAAGCGGATTGAAATTGAAGGCAATCACGTGACCTTGACCGGCGGGCATGTCAAGAATAGCGGGCCGGCCAATCAAGTTCTCTTCCCCCCAAACTTTGCCGCTGACCAGAAACGGTGAGCCCTCGGTATCGCCCCATTCAAGGACCACGCCACTCGTGTCGATTGGACCGTCGAGACATGTCGTGCAGTAGGCCATTCGTAACCAGCGCCGCGGCGTGGCGTACAACGGATAATTCTGGCGAAAGACATACGTGTGCGGTGAATATCCGTAGGCAATCGGATGCTCGGGCCGAACAAAACTCACGCGCACGTGAGCACCGGGTGTGCGCGCAGCGGCTTGCTGCGAGGCGGAGGCCGCGTTGCTACCTCCACCCTGCGAGCTACGAGGAACCCCGCCGGAATCGTGGCGCACGCCGCGAACAATGCCGCCGTCGAGAGCCAGCATGGAGCCGTTGCCCAACGTCACGAACAAGCCGCCTTGTTCCACAAATTTTTGAATCTGTGCCAGACCTTCCCAGCCGATTCCTCCGGTGATGTCGTCGGATTCCGCAGGTGTGCCGTGGCTTGGAG
>JBAVNY010000803.1:0-9449 GCA_049691535.1 Candidatus Acidiferrum sp. | reverse complement strand
TATATATTCTCCGCGGGCAAACTGTCGTCTTGAGCCCCGACTTAGCCCTCTTATACCGCGTTCCCGTTCGCGCTCTGTTCAGGCCGTCAAACGCAACAAGGCTCGCTTTCCCTCCGATTTCATGTTCCAACTCCGCGCCTCCGAGCGCACAGTTGGGGTGGTGCGCGCTCCCTGCCCTACGCGTTCACCGAACAAGGCGTCGCGATGCTTTCCAGCGTTCTTCGCAGCGAGCGCCCCGTGCAGGTCAGTTCGTCCAGCTCCGCTCCATGCTCGCAACTCACGAAGACCTGCGGCGAAAAATCACCGAAATGCAGCGCCGTTATGACGCAAAATTCCACGCCGTTATTGCCACGTTGCGGCAGATGTTGGAGACTCCGATTCCGGCTAAGCCGCAGATCGGCTTTCATTCCTCGGCCACTGCCCTGACCCCCCGATAACCTATTTATAATAAATGGCTAATTTATCCACAACCCGACTTCTCGGCCTTGAGAAAATACCCGTTTTCCAGTAGAATTTAGCTGTTGCCGATTCGCTTTACGTTCCTCCAAATCGGCACGTCCGCCAGCTTCTGTGATACCGGTTTTCGCCCTGCGCCAGGGATGATTAGCAGACGCTGGAGAACATAAGTCTTCGCCATGTCCCGGATCGCGGGATGGGATGAAGCGGGAACCCTACGAGTTTCGATCAGCGTAACGATCGCGGCCAAAGGGTGAGGCGACGAATGGGGAATCAATCACGCCTTTCCTAGCTTCGCAAAAATTCAGTTAAGCCGCATCGTCGGGAGCCTCGAACGCGTCGAGGATTGTTCCGCATGGTGCGATGGCCGTAGGTCTGTACCCAGCAACCCGCAGCGCGGGCAAAGGGCAAGGGAGAACAAATGGGCGATAAAGAAACAGTTCCGGTGAAGACCGGTCATCAATACGATGCCAAGTCGATTAAGGTTCTCGGCGGCCTGGAAGCTGTGCGCCTGCGCCCAGCAATGTACATCGGTTCCACCGGCGAAATGGGTTTGCATCACCTGGTTTGGGAAGTTGTCGACAACTCCGTGGACGAAGCGATGGGTGGCTTCGCCGATGAAGTCAACGTCACCGTGCACGCCGATAATTCCGTAACCGTAGTCGACAATGGCCGCGGCATTCCGGTCGATATGCACGCCACCGAAAAGCGTCCCGCAGCGGAAGTGGTGCTCACCGTTTTACACGCTGGCGGAAAGTTCGACAGCGAAACGTATAAAGTTTCTGGCGGCTTGCACGGAGTCGGTGTTTCCGTCGTCAACGCGCTCTCCGATTGGCTGGAACTGGAAATTCAGCGCGACGGCGCCGTGTGGGAACAGACCTATGAAAAGGGCAAGCCTACTTCGAAACTGAAGCAAACCGGTAAAACCCGTAAAACCGGCACAAAAGTTACGTTCCACCCCGATCCATCCATTTTCGAAAAGACCGTATTCAGCTACGACACGCTCGCCACCCGCCTGCGCGAATACGCCTTTCTCAACAAGGGTTTGAAGGTCACGCTAAACGATGAACGTGCCGAGAAGAGCGCCGAATTTCGCTTCACCGGTGGCATCGCCGAATTTGTGAAGCACCTCAATCGTGGCAAAACCACGCTCCACGATTCGCCCATCTACATGGAAGGCAAGAAGGGCAGCGTGGAGATGGAAATCGCTCTCCAGTACAACGACACCTATGGCGAGAACGTGTTTGCCTTCGCCAACACCATCAACACCGTCGATGGTGGCTCTCACCTTTCGGGTTTCCGCTCCGGGCTCACACGCACCATCAACAACTTTGCTTCCAATGCGGGCATGCTCAAGGAACAAAAAGACGAGGTCAGCATTTCTGGAGATGACGTTCGCGAAGGACTCGTAGCCGTGGTCAGCGTACGTTTGCCACAGCCGCAATTTGAAGGGCAAACCAAGGGCAAGCTCAATAGCGACATCAAGGGCGACGTCGAGCAGCTCGTTAACGAAAAGCTTGGCGAATGGTTCGACAAACATTCCACAGTCGCTCGGCGCATCATCGGCAAGTGCATCGACGCCGCTCGCGCTCGTGAAGCGGCCCGCAAGGCTCGTGAACTGACGCGTCGTAAATCGGCCATGGATTCCAGCGGCCTGCCCGGCAAACTCGCTGATTGTCAGGAGCGTGATCCTTCCCGCTGCGAACTGTTTGTGGTTGAGGGCGAATCCGCCGGTGGCTCGGCAAAAATGGGCCGCGATCGCAAGTATCAGGCGATTCTGCCGCTCAAGGGCAAAATCCTTAACGTTGAAAAAGCTCGTTACGACAAGATGCTGGGCCACGAAGAAATTCGCGCCATCATCACCGCCCTGGGTACTGGTATCGGCAAAGACGATTTCGACGCCGGCAAACTGCGCTATCACAAAATCATTCTAATGACCGACGCGGACGTCGACGGTTCGCACATCCGCACTCTGTTGCTGACCTTTTTCTTCCGCCACATGAAGGAATTAATTGAACGCGGCCACGTATACATTGCGCAGCCCCCGCTCTATCGCGTCAAGCGCGGTAAGACCGAGCGCTACATTCGCGATGACCGCGATTTCGCTCGCGAATTGATGAAGCGCGCCACGGAAGATCACATCGTCAAGGCCAAAGAAGGCGTCAATCTCGAAGGCGCCCACCTCACTTCTTTCCTGCTGAATGTCCAGGAATATGAAGCTGCGGCGCAGAAGTTGGGACGTCGCCTCCGCGAAATTGGCCTGGTGGAATTGATGGTCGCCAGTGGCCTGGAAAAGAAAACCGACTTCGAAGACAAGAAGCCACTCGAGAAGCTACTGAAGGAAATCGAGAAGTCCAAACTGAAGCTCGAAGGGAAACTTAACTTCGACGAAGAGCACAGCCTCTACGAAATTCAGTTCGGTGCGCCGCACAATCAGAAAATTAACTGGGCTGTTGCATCCACCGCGGAATACAAGCGCCTGCGTGGCTTGGCCAAGCAGATTGAAGAATTCAACCACCCACCGTTCACCATCTCGCGCAATGGCACCAAGGTGTCTAAGGAAAAAGCCACCGACGTTCTCAACTACGTCATGGAAGACGCCAAGAAAGATTTCACCATCACTCGATTCAAAGGCTTGGGCGAAATGAACGCCGTGCAGTTGTGGGAAACTACCATGAACGCGGATACCCGCACGCTCTTGCAGGTGAAATTGGAAGACGCCGTGGCCGCCGAAGACATTTTCACCACCTTGATGGGCGAAAACGTGGAGGCGCGTCGCAAATTCATCGAAGAGAACGCCCTCGAAGTCGTGAACCTGGATATTTAATCGCAGGGCTGCTTGGCCGGACGCGGCAAGTTCGGCGATGCACGGTGACTGAACGGGATGATGTATCAGCTAGGTTGGACGACGTTGCCAGGGTTGCGCGGTTTAAGCGTCAGTGAATTTCGTGCTACTCCGACGAATGCACCAGACCACGTCAAAGGCGTAGCAGTAGGTTTTGCAAACGAGACTCAGCGGGACGCGTTTTTAGCACAGGCAGAAGAATTTTTTGCGCCGCGACGCTTCACCAACGCGGCCGATGCTTTCGATACCGTAAAGGCATACGTACTCGAACGAGCAACTTCATAATTTATGTTGCAGGTTCGTAACACGAAATACAGCGAAAGCTGAGGACACATGGCAGACGAAAAGAACACATCCGTACTCCTTCCCATCGATATCGAAGCCGAAATGCGCAAGTCGTACCTCGACTACGCGATGAGCGTGATCATCGCTCGCGCGCTCCCCGATGTCCGCGACGGCCTCAAGCCCGTGCAGCGCCGTATCCTCGTCGCCATGAACGACCTTGGCCTGGCCTCCAATCGCGGTTACCGAAAATGCGCCAAGATTTGCGGCGACACGTCCGGTAACTATCACCCCCACGGTGAAGCGGTCATCTATCCCGCTCTCGTTCGCCTCGCGCAAGACTTCAACATGCGTTACCCGCTGATCGATGGCCAAGGAAATTTCGGCTCCGTCGATGGTGATCCCCCGGCGGCCATGCGGTACACCGAAGCGCGCCTGGCCAAAATCAGCGAAGACATTCTTGCCGACCTGGAAAAAGAGACTGTCGATTTCATCCCCAACTTCGATCAGACCCGCGAAGAGCCGGTCGTTCTGCCTTCCCGCATTCGGACTCTTCTCGTCAACGGTGCCAGCGGTATCGCCGTCGGCATGGCCACCAACATTCCTCCGCACAACCTGCGCGAAATTGTGGACGCCGCCATCCTGCTGATCGAAAAGCCCGACACCCCACTGAAAGAAATAATGAAAATCGTGCCCGGCCCGGATTTTCCGACCGGCGCATACATCGCCGGACGCGAAGGCATCGAAGCCGCCTACAAGACCGGTCGTGGCAGCTTCATCATGCGCGCCAAAGCCGCCATCGAAGACAACGGCAAGGATCGCGAAAATATTGTCATCACCGAAATTCCCTACCAGGTCAACAAAGCTCGCCTGATCGAGCGTATCGCCGAGTTGGTACAGACCAAAAAAATCGAGGGCATTTCCGATGTGCGCGACGAATCTTCCCGCGAAGGTATGCGCATCGTTGTCGAATTGAAGCGCGGCGAAGAATCGCAGCTCATCCTCAACAATCTTTTCAAGCATACCCAGATGCAGGAATCGTTCGGCATGATCCTGCTGGCCATTGTTGGCGGGCAGCCTCGCGAGCTCGGCATCATTCCTTTGATCAAGCTCTTCATCGAACACCGCATGGAAGTGGTTCGTCGTCGCACCATCTTCGAGCTGCGCAAAGCCGAAGAGCGCGAACACATTTTAATCGGCTATCAGATCGCCCTGGATCATCTGGACAACGTGATCCGCGTCATTCGTGGCAGCAGCAGCCGCGCCGAAGCCAAGGAAAACCTGTTCAAGTATTTCAGCGAGCAGGATGTCACCATCACGGAAAACGGCAAGTCCCGCAAGCTCGAAGGTGTGAAGCTCGACGGCCGCAAATATCGCTTCGTGGGCGCTTCCGAAATCGAAGCCGCCGGCCGCGGCAACGCTCTCACCCTGTCCTACACGCAGATCGACGCCATCCTCGAACTGCAATTGCATCGCCTCACGCAACTCTCCATCGACGAAATTGTGAAGGAGTTGAAGTCCATTCGCGAACTGATCGCTGAGCTCCGCGAAATTTTGTCCAGCGACAAAAAACTCAAGCAAGTCATCACCGGCGAGTTGCGCGAAGTGCACAAGGCCTATGGCGACGATCGCCGCACGCAAATCGTCGACAAGGTAGACGAGATCAAGCTCGAAGACCTGATTGCCTACACCGACATGCTCATTACTGTGAGCCATGCCGGCTACATCAAACGCACCCCGGTCGAGACCTACCGCCACCAGTCGCGCGGTGGCAAGGGCCGCATCGGCGCGCGCACCAAGGAAGAAGACTTCGTCGAGCATCTCTTCATCGCCTCGGCGCACAGCTACATTCTGCTCTTCACGTCGAAAGGCCGTGTTTATTGGCTGAAGGTCTACGAACTCCCCGAAGCCGCGGCCGCAACCCGCGGAAAAGCCATCGCCAGCCTGGTGAAATTCCAGGAAGACGAAAAGCTGACCGCTCTCGTCGCCGCCAAAAACCTCGAAGAAGAAGGCCAGTTCGTCTTCATGGCCACCAAGGCCGGCACGGTGAAGAAATCGACGCTGAACGAATTCTCCAATCCGCGCTCCACCGGCATTATCGCCATCAATCTTGACGCTCAAGACGAACTGATTGGCGCCAAATTGACGGATGGCAAAAAAATGATCTTCCTCGCCAGTCACGAGGGCCAAGCCATTCTGTTCCGCGAAACCGAAGTTCGTCCTATGGGGCGCAACGCCGGCGGCGTAAACGGAATGGATCTGGACAAAGACGATTACGTCGTCAGTATGGATGCCGTCCAGCCTGACTTCGTAATCATCGCCAAGGAACGCAACAAGACCACCCAGAATCTCGAAGAGCTCGAGAATGAAGACATCAAGGACTCCCTCACCACACTGATGCTCACCATTTCCGAAAAGGGATATGGCAAGCGCACCGCTCTCGCCGAATATCGCATCACTTCGCGCGGCGGCAAGGGCGTCGTCAACATGAAGACCACCGATCGCAACGGCTCCGTTGTCGCCACCCTGCAGGTCACCGAAGAGTCCGACACCATGATCATCACCGAGCATGGCAAGGTTATCCGCGTCCACGCCAACGAAATTCGCGAGGCGGGCCGCTCCACGCAAGGTGTTCGCCTGCTCAAGCTGGACGATGACGATTCGGTAGCGGCGGCCGCAGTTCTGCAGGAAGAAGACGAAGAGGAAAAGAAGTAGTTTGCGCCAGAACAAAGATACCCGCTGGGGCACGCATCGTCGTGCCCCTTTTTTTGCCGCTCCTGCGATACACTACATGCTCATGAAAATCACTCGACGCATATTCGCTTTGGCCGTCGTTGCTGCGCCAATTTTTGTTTTTTCTCTTGCCAAGAGCGCCACGCCACCAGCGGCCCATCCGCACTACCTTGCGCTCGTCGGCACTTACACCACGAAAACGCAGAGCAAAGGCATCTACGCCTACGACTTCGATCCAGAGACCGGAAAACTCACCGACAAGGGAGTCGCCGCGGAAACGCCCGATCCATCCTGGGTCATCATCCATCCCAACGGGAAATTTGCCTATGCAGCCAACGAAGCTGGCAAGAAAAGCACCATCAGCGCATTTTCACTCGATGCCCAAACTGGCAAGCTCAAGCTGCTAAACGACATCCCCTCTCTCGGTGAAGATCCCTGCTATTTGGCCTTCGACAAACGCGGCGATTACCTCCTCGTTGCAAACTATTCTTCCGGCACCGTTGCGGCTTTTCCCATTCTTCCCGATGGCCAACTTGGTGAAGACGTAGACATGGTCAAAGACACGGGTCCGAGAGGTCCCGACAAAAAGCGCCAAGACGGATCGCACGCGCACTGGGTGCAGGTTTCCGAGCACAATCACTACGCCTATGTGGCCGACCTCGGCCTTGATCGTATTTTGATTTACAAGTTTGATGAAGCGAAAGGCTCCCTGACGCCGGGGGACACCTCTTCGGCCACCACGAAGGCCGGCAACGCGAAAGTCACCAGCGATGCCTTCACCGCGGTACTGGCGCCCGGAACAGGGCCGCGCCATGCCGTTTTCTCTCGCGATGGCAATTTCTTGTACGTGCTCGGCGAAATGAAATCCAACGTGACCGTGCTTTCCAACGAAGCCCGCGAATCGTTCCGCTCCATCCAGGAAATTTCCGCTCTGCCAGCGGATTTTTCCGGACGCAACGATGCCGCCGAGATTGCTCTCCATCCTAGCGGGAAGTGGCTCTACACCTCGAACCGCGGTCACGACAGCATCGCCGTCTTTTCCGTCGATCAAACCACTGGTAAGCTCGCCCTAATCGCCGACGTTCCTACCGGCGGCAAGGAGCCACGGCACTTCGCCATCGATCCCACTGGCCACTATCTGCTCGCCGAAAATCAGAACTCCGACTCCATCGTTGAATTTCGCATCGACGCCAATTCCGGCCAACTTACCCAACCCACCGAAGTCGCCCGCGTCCCTTCTCCCGTTTGCCTCGTTTTCTACCCCGTACAATAACTAGCCAACTCCTCCAACCAAAGCTCGCCAGTCATCCCGACCGGAGCACGCCTTGTGCGAAGTGGAGGGATCGCGGCAATATTCCAGCGCATCCCACATCACTGTAAGAGGCACCAGAAGCTCACCTGTCATCCAAGCCGCGAAGCGCGAAGGGGATCCCTCGTGCACCTCGGCTTCCGCCAAAATTTTCTCCCCGCCTCAATCTGAGTTAAAATCCGCGTTCGTTTCTTTACCATCCTAGGAGACCTAATGGGCCGTCGATCCTGGTCAGCAGTGCTGTTGTCTTTTCTTGCCGCGATTTTCGCTTGCGGAAACGCCTTCGCCGACGGAGAAACCGTGCCGGCACGCGATCCCAAACAGCCCATCGATGAGGCCTATACCGCGAAGATTCACCAATACACCACTCAGCCATACTTTTCTTCGCCCCTTGTTGACTACCTTCCCGCCAGCAAAACCGTTCCCACGCCGGAAGTTGTCCTTGGTGACGTGGCTGGAGCGCCCGGCGTTCTTCCGTACGCCGGAGACGTCTACAAGTACATGCGGCTGCTGGAGAAGGCCACCCCGCGCGTAAAAGTTTTCTCCATCGGCACCACCGAAGAAGGCCGCGAAATGATCGTCGTTGCCGTCTCCTCGCAAGCCAACCTCAAAAATCTCGAGCAGAATCACGAACGCCTCGCAAAACTCGCTGATCCACGCACCATCGAGCTCGATGATGCCGAAGCCGACAAACTTGTCGCGCAAGCCGTTCCCGTCTATTACATCACCGGAACCATTCATTCCCCCGAAACTGGCGCGCCCACCGCGCTCATGGAACTGGCCTACCGCCTGGCTGTCGACGAGAGCCCCTACATTCGCGAAATTCGCGACGGCGTCATCACCCTGATCACGCCAGTCGTAGAAGTCGACGGCCGCGATCGCATGGTCGACATCTACAAATGGCATCTCGCCCATCCCAAGGATATTTATCCGCCTCTTATTTATTGGGGCAAGTACGTGGCCCACGACAACAATCGCGATGCCATGGGCGTGACCCTGAAGCTCACGGAAAATGTTCTGAACACCTATACCGCCTGGGATGCGCAGGTTCTGCACGATCTTCACGAGTCCGTCCCGTATCTTTACGACAACACGGTTGGCGACGGCCCCTACAACGCCTGGGTCGATCCGATTCTCGTCGATGAATGGCAAATGATTGGCGCGCGCAACGTGGCCGACCTCACCAAATTTGGCATGCCCGGCGTCTTCACCCATGGAGATTTCGACACCTGGTCTCCGGGCTACTTGATGTTTATCGCCGCGATGCACAACGGTATCAGCCGGCTCTATGAAACTTTTGGCAACGGTGGCGCCGACACTCGCGAGCGCACGCTGCAACAGGACGAATATTCCCGCACCTGGTATCGCCCCAATCCACCGCTTCCCAAGGCCCTCTGGTCGCAGCGTAACAACAACAACTACGAACAAACTGGCTTGCTAACCTCGCTTCACTATTTCAACGAGAACAAACGCCTGTTCCTCAGGAATTTTTATCTGAAAGGGAAGCGCTCCATCCAAAAGCCCTCCGCCGAGGGTCCAGCCGCTTACGTCTTGCCCGCGAATGATCCCCGCGCCAGCGTACAAGCCGATTTGTTGCGGGTGCTGCTGAAACAGCACGTCGAAATCTCCCGTTCCACCGGTTCGTTTCAGGTTAGTCTGCCGGTGAAAAAAGAGAAGAAGTCCACCAAGCCGGATGCGGCAGAGGAAAAGCCCAAGGACGAAAAGCCCAAGCCTCCTGCTCCCACCACTCGCGATTTTCCCGCTGGCAGTTACATCATCCGCATGGATCAGCCCTATTCCCGCGTAGCCGATGCGCTTCTGGAT
>JBAVNY010000802.1:0-2337 GCA_049691535.1 Candidatus Acidiferrum sp. | reverse complement strand
CCGTATCCCACACTCGCGTGCTACGTCAGCGAAATTTTTTGCGGCTTGGCGGTCTTCTTGTTCGAATTGACCTGACGAGCCCATGGAGTGAACCAGGTAGTAGGCCGTGTGCACTCCCGTCATGGCCGCGGCAAGCGATTCACGGTCCAGGCAATCTGCTTTAATAACTTCGGTAGTAGTCGAAACTTTTGGTTGAAGATATTCGGGGCGTCGAGCGAGGCAGCGAACTGGCTTACCAGCTTGCTCGAGCGCTTTAAGAAGGCGCCCTCCAATGTACCCGGAGGCTCCCGTCAACAGGACGAGCGAGCTCTGATCTTCGTCCATTCGGATCACCTCATTTGGCTTAAAGAGAAGTAATTCTCATACTAGCATCCCCGGCAAACCTCTTTTCACGAACCCAAATCGCTTCAGATGTCTTCCCAGGCTGGCCTGCTAGGCATCCGAATTTCGCAAACTTTTCCGCGGATATGTCCTACCGCATGAGCCAGTCGCGCATCTAACAAACAGCAAAATGAATTCGACGACAGAGGCCATCGCCAGTCTGTGAGATTTCGTGAAGGCGGTTGTATTCTCATGTCTTCGAACCCCGTTTCTCGCCAGTGATACGGGCAGAAAATCGAGATTCATAGCTTCTGTCCGAGAAAAGTGCGCGTCTTGTTGGAGGGAATTTCACGAAGCACAAGCTGCACGAATTTGAGGGAGTGGGAATCGGCGCCACGCTGCACAGATTTAGCGGTATTTCGCAAGGGACCCTGGCAGCGATGATCGGAACGACACGCCCGCGGGTGAACTTCTTTATGAATAAGTTTAGAAAGCTTGGCTTCATCAAATACCGTGGCTCACTCGACTCGCACGGAGGAATACAGATCAATAGCCCCCTTTTGGCTCGGGCGCTCTGCAAATAGGTTCAGATTGAGGGCGTGGGTGATCTGAAAGTCCCGAACGACCTCAACCCGCCCGCGAGTGATTTGACTAGTGGGGATCTTTCGTGGCTCTGGAGTGCTCGGCACAGACGTGAGAGGTGAACTCCTTGTCGCGTTCCTCTCCGAACTTGGTCTTCATCTCGTCTATAGTATTGCCGACGAGCGGCCAGGAAGCGTGAAACTCCCATGCGCATTCCGTGCACGCCCACCCCTGAAATTTCGGTCTTTCGACCCAAACCAGTTTGCGACGCATCGGCCCCATGGCCACCTCGCAATTCGATGTGGTAAGGCTCTTGAAAATGACGGTGCCGAGTTGATCTTCCGCGGCCTCGCGACGCCAAAACCGCTCTCTTCGCTGCGTCGAGGGAGGTCTGGCGCGAGTCACCGCTTCTTAAACACCCATCAAAACCTGTGTGAGTACACAGCTCCCGTACAGTAGCGATGGAAAGAGGTTGTTGTCTGTGGGATATCCAACACTGGCGAGAATTGCTAGCTCAATCCGAGGTGGTCCTCGAATTGTTGAATAACGTCGTAGCATTCACATGCGGATTTTTCGAGTTTCCGGCGGTTTACAATCTTCACTGCGCCACGCACGTAATCTATGATTCCCTTTTCTTGCAGTACGGCCGCTGCCAGGCTCACGGTGGAGCGGTCGGTACCCATCATGGTGGCAATGAAATCGTGGGTGATAGGAAGTACTCCGGAATGCACTCGATCCTGAGTCATCAACAGCCACCTCGAGAGGCGCTGTTGTATATCATGCAGCCGATTGCATGCCGCGGTCTGCGCGACTTGCATTCCTTGAAGCCCCGTGTGCCTGTTCAATATCACCTGTAGCTGCGGGGCCGACCGCAGAATGCGTTCCAGGGCGTTGCCCATCATGCGGAAGCCATCCCCGGCGATTTGGATGATTTCGCGGACTGCACTTCTGGTTAAGCCGGCTGCCAGTCCCGCCCCGACGTATCCCTCGCTCCCTACTACGCCCACTTCCACGGTTCGACCGTCTTTGGTCACCACAACTTGAGAAACCATTCCCCGATTTGGGAAATAGACGAATTCGATCCTTTGTGCCGGTTCGTGGAGGCTGAGATGAGACGGCAAGTCAATATACGTCAAGTCAGGACGCATCAACTCGTACTCATCCTTGGGCGTCGCCAAAAGTACCCTGTTGCTGATCTGTTTTCCTTCGAAGTTGGTGCGTTGGTCAGCCTGTACGGCTCGAAAGTTTTTCCCACTCATGTCGATCCTGAACGGCACCGAAGTGCCCTGCACCCATTGCGCGAAACTTCATGGGGCTCTTAGGTTCCATGTCCATTTAACCAAAAAGTGGGTCTAACAATCTGTGCGAAAGGGGACAACGTTCAAAACCAAAGTGGAGCGGAATATGCGGCAGATCAACGCACCTTGGGGGAAT
>JBAVNY010000801.1:0-7806 GCA_049691535.1 Candidatus Acidiferrum sp. | reverse complement strand
GGTAACCCCACGATCGTGGGCGGCGTTGGCATACTTGATTATTTTTGGTTCCGTGATCGCGTTCACCGCTTACAACTGGCTGCTGGAACATTTCTCGCCGACGCTCGTGGCTACACACACCTACGTGAATCCTATCGTGGCGGTGCTGTTGGGTTGGGCGTACGGTGGCGAGCAATTTACGCTGCAAGTTGGAATCGCCACGGCAATGGTCGTTGGCGCGGTGGTGCTGGTGGATCGCGGCACCAATAAATTGCATCATCTGGCTTGAAATTTTAGCAAATCGGTGGCTCGCGGGAGTCTGTGCTTGCTCCGGGCCTGTGGGTGTGGTGAACTGCGTTGGTAGCGCACAACCATGCTAGGGCAGAGAATCGGCCACTACCTGATTGAACAGAAGCTCGGCGAAGGTGGGATGGGCGTGGTGTATCGCGCCCGCGACGAGAAGCTGCAGCGTGCCGTGGCGTTGAAATTTCTGGGAATCACGACAGTAAGCGGTTCTGCAAGCCACGAAGAAGTTCTGCAAGAAGCGCGAGCCATTTCTGCGCTGAATCATCCAAACATTTGCACGGTGTATGAAGTGGGGGAGTGCGACGGGCATCCCTACATTGCGATGGAATTTGTGGAGGGGCGGCCGCTGACGTTTGAGATCCCGTCGACGGGGCTTTCGCAGGCGCAGGTGGAGCGGTATGGAATGCAGTTGGCGGACGCGCTGGCGCATGCGCATAGCCGCGGGGTGATTCATCGCGACCTGAAATCGGGAAACGTGATGGTGACACCGAGCGGGCGACTGAAGGTGCTGGATTTTGGGATTGCGAGGAGAATTGAGCCGGGCGGTGGAAATGACACGACGCGCTTCGATCAGTCGTGGGAGGCGCAACACACGTTTACGGGGACGTTGCCGTACATTGCGCCGGAGGTTTTGAAGGGGCAGGAAGCCGATGAGCGCAGCGACATTTGGTCGTTGGGAGTCTTGCTGTATGAAATGGCGGCAGGCGTAAGGCCGTTTCGAGGAGGGACTGCTTACGAACTGAGTGCGGCGATTCTGCGTGAGCCAGTGCCGGCGATTACGCAGCCACTGCCTCCAGTGTTGCGGGCGGTAATCGATAAGTGCCTGGATAAGGACCCGGGGCAACGGTATCAGCAGGCAGGGGAAGTGCGCGCGGCTCTGGAGACGGCCGGGACGATTTCGCGAACGAATGATTACCTGCTGACGACTTCGCAGAGGCAAGTACCCAAGAGTTTTTTGACCAGCCGCAACGTGGCATTTCTTTGTTTTCTTGCGGTGCTGGCCGTGCTCGGAGCGTATTGGGCAAATAAGAAGAAGATCTGGAAACCGGCAACGGCGACGCCGGGTGCGATTCAGTCGATCGCGGTGCTACCGCTGGAAAACCTGTCGGGAGACAGTTCGCAGGATTATTTCGCGGATGGAATGACCGATGCATTGATTACGGAGCTGTCGCAGATCAAGAAGCTGCGGGTAATTTCACGCACGTCGGTGATGCAGTACAAGCAGACGCGCAAGCCGATTCAGGAAATTGCGCAGGAATTGAATGTGGATGCGATGGTGGAAGGTTCGGTGATGCGGGCTGGCGAACGGGTGCGCATAACTGCGAAGCTGATTCAAACTAACGTGGAAGGCACGCTCTGGGCTGACAACTTCGAACGCGATTACACCGACGTGTTGGCTTTGCAGAGCGATGTGGCGAGCGCCATTACGCGGCGAATCCAGGTGGAGCTTTCCAGTGCGGAGCAGAATCAATTGGCGCGTAGCCGGGCGGTTGTGCCGGGGGCGTACGAAGCGTTCTTGAAGGGGCGCTACGAGTTGGGCAAGCGGACCAGTGAAGGATTTTTGTCTGCGGCGAATTACTTCCAGAGCGCGATTGATCAAGACGAAACGTTCGCGGCGGCCTATGCCGGCTTGGCGGAAGCGTATCTGCAGATGAGCAACGATGATATGCGTTCGCCGTTGGAGATGATTCCGAAGGCCAAGGCGGCGGCAGCGAAAGCGCTGCAGTTGGATGAACATTTAGCGGAGGCGCACACATCGCTGGCGGCGATTCGGTTTTATTCGCTGGAGACAGAGGGAGTGGAGAGCGAGTTTCGAAGGGCGATCACGTTGAACCCCGGATTTGCGCAGGGATTGCACTGGTACGCGCTGTTTCTAGCGGCGCAGGGGCGTAAGGAAGATGCGATTACGGAGATCCGGCTGGCGCGGGATATCGATCCGAAATCGTCGATTATCAACGCGAATGTGGGCTGGTGTTACTACCTGGGACGGGATTATGACCGCGCGATCGAGGCGGAAAAGGTCACTTTAAAGATGGATCCGGGTTTTGGCATCGCGTATGGATATCTGGGGCAGGCGTATTTGGAGAAGGGGCAATACGAGGAAGCGATTGAGGCGTTCCGGCGATTTGTGTCATTGGAACCTGGGGACCTGGCGCGAAAAGCAGAGTTGGCGAACGCGTATGGCAGGGCAGGAAAGCGGAAAGAGGCGGAGGAGATTCTGGCGGAGTTTGAGGCGAGGCGGAAGGAAACATACATTTCGCCGTATGACTGGGCCAAGGTTTACGTAGGACTGGGTGAAAAGAAATTGGCGCTAGATTGGCTGGAAAAGGCGTACGAGGAGCGGAGTGGACGGGTGGCGAATCTGGCGATGCATCCGCAGTTTGTGTCGCTGCATGATGAACCACGGTTTCAGAAGATTGTGCAGCAACTGAAACAACGAAATTAAGAGCCGTGCAGTGCTGGCGACTGAAGTTGTGTTCTTGACGAAGGCAAAGGGCTGCACTAGACTGCGCAAGCTCAGCGTGGTGGAGACCGCAAAGTAGCGTTGATGCAGGAACGTAGCACCTGTCCACGATGAGGAAAGAGAGAGTGTGATGCCAAAGAAAGTGAAACCGGTATCGTTGAAGGGGATCGTGAAAGCGATCGACGACGTGAACAAACAGCTTACCGCCGCAAAGAAACTCGTGGATGCGGAAGACAAGCCGCTGTTGGACGCAAAGATAAAGAAGTTGAAGGAAATTAAAGGCGAAGTGATGGAGGAGTGCCGCCACCTGTCCGTGCTGCCGGTCTAGCACGCGGGGCGCCGGTGGGACTTGCGAAGAAAAAGTCCGTGCGTGGTGGGACGAAAAAAGTCGTGCGGTACCAGCGATGCGCGTCGGTGGTTATTTACTGGCTGGGCGGGCGGCTGGTTTATGAGAATTTTGCGGTGGGCTCGAAAATCACCGCGGAGCCGTTTGTTTGTTCGATATTGGAGTTTTGCGGCGAAGGTCGTTCCCTCGCGGAAGTTCAATCACACCTGAAGCCATACGATAAAGATTCCGTGCGGCGCACGTTGGAAGAGCTGTGTGTACATGGATTGCTGGAGCGGAGCGACCGGAAACGTGACCCTCGCGAAGTGGCGATGGAAGCTTGGCACGAGTGGAATCCGGCGGCTGGATTTTTCCATTTTTCGACGAAGGATACGCAGTTTGCTGAGGATCCGTGGGCTCCGATGAGGGAGTTGCAAGAATGGGCGAAGACCGATCCAATGCCAGTGCCCGTGAAGAGATATGCAAAGTCGGCTCACATAAAGCTGGAGCGGGTGGCGGGTGAGTCTGAATTTCCGCGGGTGCTGCAACAAAGGCGGACGTGGCGAAAATATTCCGAGGAGCCTGTGGAACTGAAGGACCTTGCTGCGACTCTGCAACTTACCTTCGGGATTCAAAGTTGGGCGGACGTTCCTGAACTGGGCAAAGCGGCGATGAAGACGTCGCCATCGGGCGGCAGTTTGCACCCGATTGAGGCATATGTGATCTCGCGGCGCGTGAAAGGATTAAAAGGTGGCGTGTATCACTACAACGCGGAAAAACATGAACTCGATCGTATAGGTGGAGGAGTGCCGCGAGCAGAGTTGCAGAAACTTCTGGGGCACCAACATTGGTTCGCGAATACGGCTTTTTTGGTGATGATGACCGCGGTGTTCGGGCGCACACAGTGGAAGTACGACTTTCCACGAGTGTACCGGGCGGTGTTGTTGGAGGCTGGGCACCTGTGCCAGACATTTTGCCTGACGGCGACGTGGCTGGGGCTGGCGCCATTCTGCACCATCGCTTTAGCCGATACGAAGTGGGAAAAGATCCTGGGAATTGACGGGATTAACGAATCGGTGATTTACGCCGCGGGAGCAGGGATGAAGCCGCAGGATGACAGCGGAGCGCATATTGGGAAGTTGGGAAAGGGTTCAGCCCCGAACCGAATTGCGTAGGGGACTGAACCCGATACGGACGCGGCTCAATTACATTTTTGTTATGGCCACCGAAGCACGGGTGGTTTCCCAATCGATGTTCATATTCCCTGCTTTATCGAAGGAGATGGTGAAATTCTCGACGGGCGAAGGAAGGGTGGAGACCTTCATGTCGACGCGGGCCAAGTCGTTGGATGCGCCGGGATAATCAGTGCCCCATTCACCAGTCTTTTTGCTGATGATGAGGGTCCACTTGTCTTTGTTGGGAATGGTAAAGATGGTGTAGCTTCCCGCGGGCACATGAGTGCCGCCGACCATGATGTCGCCAGTGGTGACAAAGGTGGTAGATTCATTCGCGCCGGTGCGCCAGACTTGTCCCATGGGGACAACATCGCCGAAGATCTTGCGACCTTTAGCGCGGGGACTGGAGTAATCCACGGTAACGGCTTTGCCGCCCCCGAGATCGAAGGTGGCCGTGGCGGGTGGACTGGGGCGCTTGGACTTATCCTGCTGCTGGGCGTGACAAGCAACCGTGATCATGGTGAGTGTCAGAGCCATACACAGACCTGCAAAACTCTTAGCTGAGAAACGCATCGTGTTCTCCTGAGACATCTATTTCTTGGATGAACGAAATGTAAGGTAAAGCGGAAGCTACCTTACGTAGGCATTGAACAGGAAATGGGAAATGGTTGCAAGTGATAGCGAAAGTCGGCGGAGCGCCAAGATTTCAGAAGCTTTACACTTAGAACACACCTGTGTTAGTTTAGAAAGGTCGAAGAAAAGAGGAAAATTCAAGGGATGACGGTGAGGGGCACTTGAGCGACACCAAAGTAATGTTGATCGAACAATTCCGGACGCATGTAAAGGATACGGGATCGCCCGAAGTGCAAATCGCACTGCTGAGCGAACGGATCAACTATTTGACGTCGCATCTCAAGTCGCACGTGAAGGACCATGCATCGCGCCGGGGGCTCATCATGATGGTGAATAAACGGCGGCGTCTGCTGGACTATCTGAATCGCCGGGATCCGGATCGGTATCACCAGATTGTGGAACGTCTTAGCCTGCGCAAGTAGCGGAGTACCGGGTCAAAACCGGCAATACTTGCAAATTCACGAACGTACAAACTTGAAGAGAGTAGCGTCTGCGAGCCAAGTAATCGGCTGCGCGTGAGCGTCGTGGTGTATCTGCAGGTAAGGATCTCATTTTTTGGCGTACTTAGATTCGGTAAGCAGCTTTCCTTCCCAGGAGTAACCAACCTTTTCTTCCAGCTCAGCGCAGGATGAACCTGCGTAGGAGCTCCTCGCACGAGGAGCCAAAGGAAGACACATATGTCTGAAAATAATCACATACCGGCACCGCATCAGGTGTCAATCGATGTAGGCGGACGCCCGCTCATTCTGGAAATGGGCAAGATTGCGCGCCAAGCCAATGGCGCGGTGACCGCGCGCTATGGAGACACTGTCGTTCTGGTGTCGGCTTGCATGAACAACAAGCCAAACGATCGCGACTTTTTGCCACTGACTGTGGACTATCGAGAAAATACCTACTCGGCGGGTAAGATTCCGGGCGGGTTCTTTAAGCGCGAAGGCCGTCCAACGGAAAAAGAGATTCTGGTATCGCGGCTGATTGATCGACCGATGCGGCCCTTGTTCCCGGATTCATGGCGGAATGAAACACAAATTATTGCCATGGTGCTGTCTGCGGATAGCGACAACGATCCGGACGTAATCGCAGTGACCGCGGCGTCGGCAGCGGCGTATTGCTCGGACCTGCCGTTTACGGATCCAATCGCGGCGGTTCGCGTGGGATTGCTGGACGGACAGCTAGTGGCAAACCCGACTGTGGCAGAGCAAAAGGTCAGCAAGTTCAATATCGTCGTGGCTGCTACGGCGAACGGCATCGTGATGGTGGAATCCGGCGCGTTCGAAGTGCCCGAAGAGAAAGTGGTGGAAGCGCTGGAATTCGGTCACGAACAGATCAAGAAGATTGTGGCTGGCATCAAGGAATTGCATGCGCAGATCAAGCCGACGAAGGTGGTGGTGGCGCCGCTGCCGTTCGATCAGGGCATTTACGACAGCATGAAGAAGACCTACGGCGCGAAGCTGCAGGATGCAGTGAACACCGAGAAGCATCCGAAGAAGGAAAGCTATCACCTCGTGGATGAGTTGCAGGTAGAAATCCTAGGCAAAGTTCCCGAGGATGATGAAGAGAAGCACGCGCTGACCAAGCGTGCGTTTGAGCGTCTGCGCGAAGATATTTTCCGCGCCGAAGTTCTGAAGGCCAAGCGTCGTCCGGATGGACGTGCGTTTGACCAGGTTCGCAAGATCACCTGCGAAGTGACGTTGCTGCCACGCGTGCACGGTTCGGCGCTGTTTACGCGCGGCGAAACGCAAGCGTTGGCGACACTGACCTTGGGAACCAAGGAAGACATGCAGCGGCTGGACCTGCTGTTTGAGCAGGACATGTTCAAGCGCTTCATGCTGCACTACAATTTCCCACCGTTCAGCGTGGGCGAAGTGAAGCCGTTGCGTGGTGCAGGCCGCCGCGAAATCGGTCACGGGGCACTGGCAGAACGCGCGTTGGCAAATTTGCTGCCACCCGAAGTTGAATTCCCATACGCAATGCGGGTGGTGAGCGACATTCTGGAATCAAACGGGTCGTCTTCAATGGCTACGGTCTGCGGCGCTTCACTGGCGCTGATGGATGCGGGCGTGCCGATGAAGGCACCGTGCGCGGGTATCGCCATGGGGTTGGTAGTCGGCGACGACGGCACGTACTCGATTCTGACGGATATTGCCGGCGCGGAAGATCACTACGGCGATATGGACTTCAAGGTGGCCGGCACGCGCGAAGGAATCACCGCGCTGCAAATGGACATCAAGGTGACCAGCATCAGCATCCCGATGATGCGCGAAGCATTGGCGCAGGCGAAGAAGGCGCGGTTGCAGATTCTGGATATCATGGAAGGCACTTTGAGCGCGCATCGCGAAACGATTTCGGCGTATGCACCGCGCTTGTACAAGTTGAGCATCCCGACGGACAAGATCCGCGATCTGATCGGTCCGGGCGGCAAGAAGATCAAGTCGATTATCGAGCAGACCGGCGTGAAGATTGACGTGCTGGAAGACGGCACGGTGCATATCTTCTCGACGAGTGGCGCGGGTGGCGATCAGGCACTGCAAATGGTGCGCGACGTTACCGCGAGCGCGGAAATCGGCAAGACGTATCTGGGCAAGGTGGTACGTTTGGCGGAATTTGGCGCCTTCGTGGAACTCTTCCCGGGAACGGATGGCTTGCTGCACATCAGCGAAATTTCCGAGCATCGGATTCGCGACGTGCGAGACGAGTTGAAGCTGGGCGATCAGGTGCTGGTGAAGGTGCTGGCAATCGAAGGCAACAAGATTCGTTTGTCGCGCAAAGCGCTGATTAAGGAAGCGCGTGAGAAACAGGCGAAGAAGGAAGTTGCGAGTGGGGTACCCACCGGCGCGCCGAACGCGGAATAAGCGCAGATACAGCGGAATAAAGGGAACGGCCCCCAAGATTTTGGGGGCCGTTTTTTTATGTGTTTGGGAGTT
>JBAVNY010000800.1:0-2801 GCA_049691535.1 Candidatus Acidiferrum sp. | reverse complement strand
CACATATAAAGGTTATCGACCGGAGTTCGGTAATAAGCCCAACCGGGAACGGGACGCAAAAAGAAAAGTTGCTCGAGAGACAGTTCGCCTTGAAAAATGTTCCCCTGCGTCAAGCCGAATTCGCGTTCGAGATCGAGCGGGGTGAGCACCTGCTTCTCGATGATGATTTTTTTGATATTGGGAGCATGCTCTGCGATCGTATCGACCACGTTGTTACCGAATGCTTCGCGGTGATCGTCCCAGGTGCCTTGCGCCAATTTATATGGCGCGTACTGAACGAAGCAGGAGAGCACGTGTTTGCCCGGCGGCGCGACGGATGGGTCGGTGAGACTGGGAATTACCATGTCGACATAAGGACGGCGCGAATAGTGGCCATATTTCGCATCGTCGTAGGCGCGCTCCATGTATTCCATTTTGGGGGAAATGGAAATCGCGCCGCGCAAATGTGCGCCATCGCCGGGGAGCGCTTTGAAGTTTGGCAATGCATCCAGCGCGATATTCACTTTTCCCGAGGAGCCGCGGAATTTGTAGCGGCTGACGCTGGCCAGGAAATCAGAAGGAAGATCTTTGGGCTCCATGAAAATTTCAAAGGTGAGATGCGGATCGACGCTAGAAGAAATAACGTTGCAGGAAATCTCTTCACCGGACTTCAAGACCACACCGCTGGCGCGATTGTTTTTTACCAAGATTTTAGAAACGGGCGCGTTGGTGCGAATTTCCACGCCCAGTTCTCTGGCCGCAGCGCCGATAGCATTGGAAATTGCTCCGGTGCCGCCGCGACTGAACCCCCAGGAGCGGAAGGCTCCGTCGATTTCGCCCATGTAGTGATGCAGCAAAACGTAAGCCGTGCCGGGGGAGCGAATGCCGAGAAAGGTTCCGATGATTCCGGAAGCGGACATGGTGGCTTTGAGCACGTCGGTCTCGAACCACTGATCGAGAAAATCAGCCGCGCTCATCGTCATGAGTTGGACCAACGTGTAGCGCACTTCGGAAGAAAGTTCGCGGAAGCGTTGCACGAGAAAATTCAACTGCTTGAGGTCCTTCGGATTCAGCGTGGTGGGATCCGGCGGAATCATGGAGAGCAGCGGCTTCACGAAGCGGCACATCGGGGTCATCATCTTCGAGAAGTCGTCGTAAGCTTCGGCATCGAGACGGGAATGGCGGCGAATTTCGCGCTGCGTTTTGGCGTGATCATTGACTCGCCAGAGATAATCGCCGCTGAGCATGGGCGTGAAGGTGCCATCGAGGGGAAGAATTTCCAGGCCAAAGCGGGGGAGATCGAGTTCGCGAATGATTTCCGGGCGAAGCAACGACACCACATAGGAGCACTCGGAGAAAAGAAAGCCCGGAACGATTTCCTCGGTGACCGCGGCGCCACCAAGAACACCGCGCCGCTCCAGAACCAAAACTTTTTTGCCGGCTTTTGCGAGATACGCGGCATTTACCAGACCATTGTGACCGCCGCCGATGACCACCGCATCGTAGAACTGAGGCATTCGTTATGACTCCAGAAAAAAGGGAAAGCAGAATCGCAGGAATGCCACATTCTACTGGCAGCACGATTGCCGCACAAGCGCGGGTAAACACCAACGGCGTTTGCGTGCTTGCGGGCGCAGCAAAATCACACCTATAATTCACAGTTCGTCGAGAAAATTTAGTAATTCACGTTGCAGGCCTGACTCACGGAGGGAACGTGCCGGTTGGAACCGCATTCCACGACAGAACGCTGGCGCTCTGCGAAAGCCTGAATTACCGCGAATGGTCGGGCTACTACACGGTAAGCGCCTACGAGATGACGCACGAGCACGAGTACAACGCGATACGGAATTCCGCGGCGCTTATCGATATTTCGCCGCTGTTTAAGTATCGGATTACCGGGCGCGATGCTTCGAAACTCGTGAACCGGGTGATCACGCGGGACATCGCCAAGGTAAGCATCGACCAGGTGATTTACTGCTGCTGGTGCGATCCCGAAGGCCATGTGATCGACGATGGAACGATTACGCGGTTGGGCGAAAACGAATATCGTTGGACCGCTGCCGATCCGAGCTTGCGGTGGTTTCGCCAGAACGCACTTGGCCTGACCGTCGAAATCGAAGACATTTCAGAAAAAATGGCTGCGCTGGCGCTGCAGGGACCTACTTCTGGAAAGTTGCTGCAGGCGGTAGCGGATGCGGACATTGCCAAGCTGAAATATTTCCGGGTGACGCACGGAAAAATCGCGGGCGTGAAGGTGGACATCTCGCGTACAGGTTATACAGGTGATCTGGGCTACGAGATATGGGCGCCGTGGAATGACGCGGTCAAGGTATTTGATGAATTGATGTCGAAGGGAAAACCGTTCGATATTCACCCTGCGGGGATGATCGCGCTGGATATTGCACGAATTGAGGCCGGGCTGATTCTGATTGAAGTGGATTACAACTCTAGCAAACGAGCGTTGATTGACGAACAGAAATTCACGCCCGGCGAAATTGGATTGGGGAAGCTGGTCGATTTGAAGAAGGAAAGTTTTGTGGGGCGCGAGGCGTTGGCGGCTGAAGCAGAGAGAGGTGGGCCCCCGCGATCGCTGGTGGGATTGGAAGTGAACTGGAGTGAAGTGGAAGCACTGTACGAGAAAATTGGGATGGCGCCACAGGTACCGGGGACAGCATCACGTGTAGCAGTTCCGGTTTATCGTGGCGGGCGGCAGGTAGGCAAGGCGACGTCGACGACGTGGTCGCCTACATTGAAAAAGATGATTGCGTTGGCGTCGGTGAGCAAAGAGAGTGCGACGTTGGGAATGACGCTGAGTATGGAAT
>JBAVNY010000799.1:0-2053 GCA_049691535.1 Candidatus Acidiferrum sp. | reverse complement strand
CATCTACATGGATCACAACGCGACAACCGCGGTGGAACCGGCGGTGCTGGAAGCCATGCTGCCCCATTTTGGCGGCGATTATGGCAATGCGTCGTCAATCCACACCTTTGGGCAACGGGCGCGGGCCGCGGTGGAAACGGCGCGCGACCAGGTTGCCGGGCTGCTGAACGCGCGGCCGCAGGAAATTGTGTTCACCAGCGGTGGGACGGAAGCGGACAATCACGCGATTTTTGGAGTGGTGGCGGCGAGCGCGGGCGTGGAGGAGAAAAAGCACGTCATCACCACGACGATCGAACATGAAGCGGTGCTGAACGCCTGCCAGGCGCTGGAAAAGCAGGGCGTGGCGGTGACGTATGTGCCGGTGTCGCGCGAAGGCGTGGTGCATGCCGGCGAGGTGCGACGGGCGCTGCAGCCGGAGACGGTGCTGATTACGGTGATGCACGCGAACAACGAACTGGGAACAATTCAGCCGCTGGAAGAAATTGGGCGAATCGCGGCGGAGGCGGACGTTTATTTTCATAGCGACGCGGTGCAATCGATTGGGAAAATTGCGGTGGATGTGAGGGCGCTGCAGGTGGATCTCCTGTCGCTTTCGGGGCACAAATTGTATGCGCCGAAGGGCGTGGGCGCGCTGTTTATTAAGGGTGGGACGCGGCTGCAGCAGTTGTTGTATGGCGGGCATCATCAGCGCGGATTCCGGCCGGGGACGGAAAATGTGCCGGGAATCGTGGGGCTGGGAAAAGCGGCGGAAGTGGCGCGGCTGGCATTGGAGCGCGACTCGACGACGATTGGGACGCTGCGGGATTTGCTGGAGTATGGGCTGCTGTCGCGGATTCCAGATTCATTTGCGAATGCATCGCGGGCGCCACGGACGCGGAATACAACCAACATAACGTTTCCGGGGATTGAAGGCGAAGCGTTGGTGATTTCGCTCGATCTGCGCGGGCTGGCATGTTCGACGGGGGCGGCGTGCTCTTCAGGGGCGGTAGAACCGTCGCATGTGCTAACGGCGGTTGGGTTGTCGGCGGCGGACGCGCGGGCGAGTATCCGGTTTAGTCTGGGGCGGCATACGACGGCGGAAGAGATTCAGCGGGCGTTGGAGGTGGTGCCGGCGGCGGTGGCGCAGTTGCGGGAATTGTCGCCGCGGTATCCGCAGCGGGAGACGGCGGCGACGTCGTGATGATTCGGACGCAACCCAAGAGAGATTCATCGCACAGACAGCGCGCGATGGTGCAGAGATCCTCACTTCGCGGACTTCGTTCGGAATGACGGGTGCGTTTTTGAGTTAACGCCCGGATTGATCGCGCGGCACGCAGAAGATTTCGGTGGAACACGTTAGAATAAGAAGAGTATGAACACGCAAATCGAACTTGATTCCCTGCCGGCGGCGGGGGCAGAGACTACGCCTGGATTGGTGGCGGTGGCCATGTCGGGCGGGGTGGATTCGTCTACCGTGGCGGCGGTGCTGCAGCGCGATGGGCGGCCGATTGTTGGGCTGACGATGCAGTTATGGAATCAGCGGCGACTGCCGGAATTGCAGGGCGATGGGCCGGCGCAGCATCGTTGCTGCTCACTGGACGATGTGTACGACGCGAAGCGCGTGGCGCAACACCTGAATTTTCCTCATTACGTGGTGAACTTCGAAGATCATTTCGAGGAGCGAGTGATACGGCCATTTGTGCAGCAGTATCTGGCGGGGCGGACGCCGATTGCGTGCACGAATTGCAATACGGATGTGAAGTTTGAGCCGCTGCTGCGGATGGCGCGGCAGATTGGCGCGGAACGGCTGGCGACCGGCCACTACGCGCGGATTCGGCGGAATGAGGCGAACGGGCGCTACGAATTATTGCGGGCGCGGGATGACTCGAAGGATCAGTCGTACTTTTTGTGGGGGCTGACGCAGGAGCAGCTTTCGCGCAGCGAGTTTCCGCTGGGCGAGTTGACGAAGGACGAAGTGCGGACCTTGGCGCGCGATGTGAATCTGCCGGTGGCGGAAAAGCCGGAGAGCATGGACTTGTGCTTCGTGCCGAATGGAAATTATGTGCAGTTCATT
>JBAVNY010000798.1:0-2798 GCA_049691535.1 Candidatus Acidiferrum sp. | reverse complement strand
TCGTGGAGAGCTTGCCGTTGTCTCCATAAAACGTCATCACCGCTACCAGTGGCGCAGGATCAGTCACCGTGGGGTCGCCAAATCCGCCGCGCCACGCCAATCCAGATTGCACGCGAGCACCATTATTCGTGGTAGTAGTTTCCACCGTTACTGTATACGAATGATCGAAGTGAAACTTCTTGGTCACTTCCAGATGCCCGTCGCTCCACGTGAACGTCACATCCGCCGGCGCTTCCAGCGAGGAAGAATCCGTAGACACTTTGTACAACCCAGTGTTCGCCGCCTTTTCCATGTTCGGATCGTCGATCACTACGGAAAAGGGCCAGCCACCAGTCTCTTGCGAAGCTTTTGCGTGAACGAGATCCAGCGTCTTTTGTGGCTTGGAATCATCCTTATATTTCTTAAGCTGCCAACTCTTCACCACCGCACCGCGGTTCGAAAACTCCACGCGATACAACGCGTTTTCCACCACGATCGTACGTTCCTGCGATTCGCCCACGGGATTCACAGTTGCAGCGGAAACCGTTGATGGCGTTGCGGGCGCAACAGAAGCGGGAGCAGCAGAGCTTCCAGTCGAAGGAGCAGGAGTCGCAGTCGCACCTGGCGTCGCAGGAGCAGTCTGCGCAGCTTGATTCTGCTGCGGCGGATTAACCGGCGGCTTCGGCCCAAAAAATTTCATGTACAAAATAATGACTGCCATCGACAGCAGCGATGCCACCAGGATCCGCATTTCCGGCGTGAACTTGTCCTTTGGCCCGAGCGGCGGCAATTGATTCATCGGGGTGCTCACGAGCGAACCTCGTGCGTGCTACCTGGCAGCGTCGAATTCGATTGCATGTTTTCCCATTTCTCCGGAACCGGGTCGTACCCAAACTTGCGCGACAGCGGCTGGCACCGCGCCAGCCGCTTCATTCCTAGCCACACTCCGCGCACCACGCCATATCGTTCGATGGCTTCGTAGGCGTATCGGGAACACGTGGGCTGATACCGGCAGGCTCCCGCAAACAGCACCGAGAGGTACGCCTTGTAAAAGTTCAACGCGAACAGTGCCGCGCGCACACTCCTGCTTCTCGGCGCAAGCGGCGCTCCACTGGTCTTTTCTTGCGATGGCGATGGCATGTGATTTGAATTCACAGGTTCACAGATTCTTCACTAAGCGGAGCAGGTCGCTGGTTAGCGCGGCAAACGGTGCAGTCGCCACCGAGCCCTTGGGATGCACCACGATGTCCCATCCTGCGGGCATCTTCCGGCGGTGGCCCCTCACGATTTCACGCAAACGCCGCC
This sequence comes from Candidatus Acidiferrum sp., assembly GCA_049691535.1. Lineage (GTDB taxonomy): Bacteria > Acidobacteriota > Terriglobia > Acidiferrales > UBA7541 > Acidiferrum. Next base: position 1,514 of record JBAVNY010000798.1, on the reverse strand, counting down.
GGATGCGATTGCGCAGCACCGCTCCACCCAACGCCTTTTTGATGCTGAAGCCAAAGCGGCTGACCGGCAGTTCGTTGGCGCGCACGAAAATCGTGTAATGAGAATTCGACCGGCGCTTTCCCGCGCGGTATACGGCATCGAACTCACTTTTTCGCACCAACCGCGCTTCGCGTGGAAATGTGAAGCTCTCGCTCACCGGTGCTCCCGGCGCGGCCTCGCCTTTACTCGGGAGTAAGGCGATGACGTCCCTTCTTGCGGCGAGCCGCAAGTACTTTGCGCCCACCCTTAGTCTTCATGCGAACGCGAAATCCGTGTGTCTTGGCGCGGCGACGTTTCCGCGGTTGATATGTGCGCTTCGGCAAAGCAATCCCCCTAAGTGAATACGTTGCAGCAGAGTTAAATCTTACTCTTCAGGAGCTTAGGTCTTCGTAAACCCTTCTGGGCTGGACCGTAACCACACTCCTCCGGGAGGCTCAGGGCATTCGACCCCAAGTTTCCGCTTCCCGGTCTTGCAGACCGCAAGTTTCCGCAAGCTTTACCCAATACAGCAGGGTTCACTACGCGCAACAGCACCTAAATGATGCCCGCACGCTTCACCCTGCCCAGATGGGTTTCGCTACGCGTAGCAGCACTTTAAAGATGCCGCACACACGGTAGCATTGCATTACGGCTCTCGCAGTCGAGCCTAACCGCCGCTTCCACGGCAGCTTCTGGAATTCTTTAGTGTACTTGCCCCCCGCCAACAGGGTCAAGAAACTGGTGGGGTAAGCTACAGGGGGGGAAGTGATACACCCTTTGAAAAGCGCACCAAGCAATAAATAGGGAAAAGTTGGATTAATTTATTTCAATCTTCCGCAATTTCATTTGATGCTTTCAAAAAATAATTCAGGGTAGTCGGCTGGGCGCACTCATTCGGTCTCAATACCTGAAAATAAATCGGGCGCGACGGTTAACCGGATAGTTGCAGGTGCAGAGTGCAGATGTTGCACTTTCCGTCAGAGCCCGATAAATATAGAGTCATCCATGACGAAATCCTCCCGTTTGCGAGGAGCAGTTCTCCTCTGGCTTGGTTGGCCTTTTCTCGCCCTTGCACAAGTGGCGAATCAAACGCCGGCTAAACCTGATTACTCGAAAGAAGCATTCGTCCTTGAGCAGTCGTCCGATAAGTTCAAATTCCAGAATTATGGTACGTCGACCCGCGAGTTAAGAATGCGCGTACGAGTACAGTCCGACGCCGGGGTACAACAGTTTGGGATGCTCAAATTTGCCTACCAGAGCTCCTCGCAGTCATTCTCTATCGACTATGTTCGAGTGCGTAAGTCTGATGGAAGGTTGGTGGACAGTCCCCCCGACAACTTCCAGGACATGCCGGCTGATGTTACGCGCTCAGCGCCTTTCTACAGCGATCTTAAAGAAAAACATGTTGCGGTGAAGGGACTGGGGCCGGGCGATATTTTGAAATACCAGGTACATTGGCAGAGCGACAAACCTCCTGCTCCCGGACAGTTTTGGCT
>JBAVNY010000797.1:0-19863 GCA_049691535.1 Candidatus Acidiferrum sp. | reverse complement strand
TGACCAACGTCGGCATGATCATGCGCCCGGACCTGTTCGAGCAGCACACCATTCACTTCCACGGTTACCCCAACGCTTCCTCGGTGTTTGACGGTGTTCCCGATGCTTCGGTGGCCATCAACATCGGCGGCAGCTTCACGTATTACTATCTCGCTCCAGATGCCGGCACGTACTTCTGGCACTGCCACATCACGCCGCCGGAGCACTTGCAGATGGGCATGGTCGGGCAACTCTATGTGCGTCCACGGCAAAATCGAGTGCCGAGCGGCGGAAGCCTCTATACGTATCTTGGCTACCAGAACGGCATCGGCGTTCCAGCCCTAAGCGTCGATTTGCGCACGGCGTGCAACCCTGCCGCCGATATCTTGTGCAGCGCCACGATGCCGGCCGTCAACACTGGCGCCACTCAAGGAACGGATAAGCTGGGCAGTCCACAAAAATACACCTACAACGATGGCGATGCCTCGACCGCTTACGATGTCGAGTATCCCCTGCAGATCCACGGCTTCGACCCCAACTTTCACTTTGTGGGCATGACGTTTAACCCGGAAGCATTCGTCGACATGAAAGATAAGTTTTTCCTGCTGAATGGCCGGAGCTATCCGGACACGGTTACGCCGGGACCGATGGCAACGCAAACTTCTGACGGGAGAATGCACTACTCGCAGCCCCTGCCCGCGATTATCAACATCCCGGCCGGAGGGAAAGCACTTCTGCGTATCTCCGATCTAGACGTTTCGGAATATCAGACGCTGGCGTCCTTGGGAATTCCGATGAAGGAAATCGGCTTCAACGCCAAGCTGCTGCGTGATCAGGCGGGGAACAATCTGGAGTTTTACACCAACTCCATCACGCTCGGCGGGGGCGAATCGCTGGATGTGCTGTTGGATGCCAGCGACGCAGGATGTGGTTCGACTGGCTGCGCGGCAACACTCTATCCAGCGGGCAGCACCTTCTACCTGTACACCCCGAATCTGGACCACCTCTCGAACGATCAAGAGAATTTCGGTGGACTCATGACCGAAGTTCACATCTGCAAAAGCGTTACTGGCGGCAACACGTTTGGGAACACCTGCAATTAGGAGAGCGGCAATGAGAGCAGCGAAAATGACAAAATCGATCTCAATCGCACGATTGCTTCTGGCGCCGATGATGGCCTTGTTCCTCGGGGCTGCAGCGCATGCTGCGGTTCCGGGAATTACGGGACCGACGTTCAACTTGACGGCGCAAACCGCTTTCCTGAACCAGCCAGACGGGAATGCGGTTTACTCCTGGGGTTACGGGTGTAATGGCACGCCGAGCGGCACTGCCCCCGCAGCCATGGCGGGATCGGTTGCCTGCCCTTCGATGCAGGTTCCCGGTCCGACGTTAATCGTAACGGAAGGCCAGACGGTCACCGTAACTCTGACGAATAACCTTCCCACGCCCGTTGGCAACACCTCGATTCTTTTTCCCGGCTTCGTGGTGACGGCGACAGGCGGAGTGCAAGGCCTGTTGACGCAAGAAGCGGCTCCTGGTGGCTCGGTGAAGTACACATTCGTCGCTTCGTCGCCGGGCACTCACTCTTATTACAGTGGAACGCAAGGCGACCTGCAGATTGAAATGGGTCTGTATGGTGCAGTCATTGTACTTCCTAAGACTATTCCCGCTGCCTGCTCAGCCGGATTGCCCGTTACAAACCCCGGCGGAAACAAGACGGCGCAAGTCCATTGGGGGGAAACGGACTTTCGTCTTGCGGCTGCTGCTTACGACCATCCGAAGGCCTGCTACGACCGAGAATATTTGTTCCAGTGGGCGGAGATGGACGTCAATATTCACAAGACCGCACTGGCACAGGTGACGGCGTTGAACGGCTGTACCGCTGGAGCTCCTGGTTGCAGCCTGGAGGTTCCGACCGAGCCGTACCACCCTGCCTACTTCCTGATTAATGGCCGCTCCATGCCGGACCTGATGGACGCCAACTTTGCGGCCGAGTACCCACACCAGCCGTATAACGGCAATCCGCACATGCATCCAGGCGAACTGACACTGATCCGCGCCATCGGGCAAGGGCGCTGGCAACATCCATTCCACGAGCACGCGAATCACGTGCGCATTTTGGCTCGTGACGGGAATATGGTTTTGGCTTCCGACGGGACGGACCTCGCGGGCCAATTGATGTTCAACACCGATACAACACCCGGTGATGCGTTCGACGGGATTTTCTACTTCACCGGCAGAGGGTTGAACTGGGATCCATACGGTCACCATCCCGGCGATAAGAGCGACCCTAATGCGTCACTGTCTTGTACCCCGGATGTCAACGGCTACAACACCTCAGCGCCCACAGCGATCAACTATTTTGAGTGGTGCCAGGACCACAACAAGCCACTCGAAGTTGCTCCCTTCGGCGATGTGGCCGGCGGTGGCCCAGCGACGCTGCCGAATCCCAACATTTTCACAAACGGCGCCTGGTACGGCGGCACTCCCTATCTAGGACCGGATGCAACGCTACGTGCCGGTGGGACGCAGGCCTGTGTCAGCCCTACAGGCAGCACCGCGGCTAACCAGGCCTCGACTTGCAGCACTTTGCAGCCCTCGAACATTCAAGCGAACCCAGCAAGCGAACGCGGTTGGGCTTACATGTGGCACTCGCACAACGAGCGCGAGATCACTACCAACAACGTTTTCCCCGGAGGCATGCTGATGATGATGCTGGTTGATTCCCGGGAATTTGTAATCGACGAATCTAACTGACGCGCGAGGAAGAAGAATATGCGAGCGAATAATCTCAAAGCTATTTTGAAGGCCGCGACACTTATCTTCACGATTCTTCCCTTCGTGGCGACGGCGGCCCACGGCCAGCAGCAGGTCAATCTGACTGCTGGGCCGACAAGCACGACGATGCCTGATGGCTCGACGGTGCCGATGTGGGGTTACAGCTGCGGCGCTATCGTAACGGGCTCGAGCGCGACCTGCGCCTCGTTAAATCCACTGGGCACAGGATGGTCACCGGTCGTGATTACCGTGCCAACGGGCGCAACGGGCGGCCTGACGATCAACCTGACGAATTCGCTCTCGTTCTCGAACGGGAACTCGGTGCCCACTTCGATCATGATCGTGGGGCAGGTCGGTGGCGGTCTCGGAACTTCGCGAACCACGACGGCTAGCCCGACCCACGATACGCAGCAGGTGACGTGGCCCACGGCGAACAGCGGACCGACCAACGTGCCACCACCGCAAGGACCGCGCGTGCAATCCTTCGGCACGGAAGTGCTGGTGGGAACGACGGCAACGGCCTTGACGTGGCCCATTCTCCAGCCTGGTACCTATCTGCTTGAATCCGGAACGCACCCGTCCATCCAAGGTCCTATGGGGTTGTATGGAATTCTGGTGGTTACTGCTGCGCCTACCGCGACGGCTGGCGTCGAGACAGCACCAGGTACGGCGTATCCTGCTGCAGCCGCCACGGGAACCGCTGCCGTTTCCTACGATGCAGAAGTTCCAGTGTTGCTCAGTGAAATCGATCCGGTGCAGAACAATGCGGTGAGTTTCGCGGTTAATGCCCCGGGCTTTAGCGAAACGACCGTGTGGTCCGGCCAGCCAGGTGGCTGCGGCAATCCAGCGACGACGAACGCTGGCAACTGTTATCCACCGGCGGTGAATTACACACCGCTGTATTACATGATCAACGGAGTCGCGTTCAACAAGACGAACGCGGGAGCCTCGCTGTTCCCAATTACACCGGCGACGATTGCGCCGGCTTCCGGCACGACGGGTTCAGTTTTGGTGCGCTTCGTCAATGCGGGAGTGCGCATGCACGTGCCTTCGATCGTGGGATCGCAAGTAGCAGGGCAGACCGGCGCGACAAATCCAATTGTGACCGGTTTCAAAATCATTGCGGAAGACGGTAATCCACTGCCCGGTGTGCCGAAGGTGCAAACCGACGTGTTTATGGCGGCAGGCAAGGTTTACGACGTGATGATCAATGGGCAGACGACGTCCGGCACAACCATTGCGCCGTACACGTCGGCTCTTGCTGTGTATGACCGCGAGTTGAGCCTGTCTGGTAATAAGACCGAGCGCGATGCAGGTATGTTGGCGTACATCGGTATTAATGGTGGCGCACTGCCGCTTGCTGCGGGCGCGGGTGCTTTCGCTCCCGCCGTAGCGCGCGCCGACACGTACAACGCTCTGGTCAAAAATCAGACGCTTACGGTCTCCGATCCAGCGAGAGGCGTGATCGCCAACGATACCAACGTTTATGGTGTAACTCTTCTCGCAGCGCCAACCAACGGAACGGTAACGCTAAATGCCAACGGAACATTTACGTATGTTCCGAGTGGAACCGCGACGTCGGACTCGTTCACTTATTGTGCGAACGGGACCGTTACCGGGACCACCTGCTCGTCTGGTATCACCGCTGCGGTTACGCTGGCTGCGTCGAACATCGTCGACAGCGGCGTAACGTGCGCTGCACAGACTTACACCTCGAACATCGCCACGTACCTCGCCATAAAGACACCGGGCGTACTGGCGGGTTGCAAGGACGGAGCGGGCCTGCCGCTGACCGTTGCGACTGCGACGATTGCCGCAACAGGTTGGACGGTTCATGGGGATGCAAACGGCGGGTTCACTGCTGTCTCCGGCGGAGCAGGTTCCTACAGTTTCACGTTTCAGGCGCAGAACTCCCACGGAGCACTTAGCGCGGCTACAACGGTGACGGTTAACTTCATGACAGGGAGCGGTCTGACGGTTAACGTCCTGGACGGTCAAGACAAGACGACAACAATCTCTGACTATCGTTGGATCATTGAAGAAGATCGCACCTTCTACATCAATCCGAATTGCACGACGAATCCTCCGCCGACGGGGATAGGCTGCCCTATATTGGGTGCGGGGATTGTTCCGACCCTCGGGACCAATTTCCACACGAGCTATATGCCGTATGTGGCGCAGGGCTGCACAGGAAAGGTTTCCTGCGAATTTGGCCAAACCGTTCTCGGTCAAGCCGTAGTTTGCGACGTGGGTAATGGTGCGTGCCGGCCTGATACAACAGGCACGGGTAAGACGGCGGTCCTTCCCGGTCAAGTTTCGCTTGATCCGACGAAGCGCTACTACATTTCTATTTTGCCGGGTGACGCGGCCAACCCGTTTACCTATGGTTATTCGGCTGGTGGCTGCCAGAATGGCTCTGCAAACGCACCAGCTGGCGCGACTTGTGGCCACGGCATGGGTGGCGCTCCGATCGCAGCTGGACAGACGTCCGTAACGGTCATCACGCAACCTTCGCCATATCCCCCAGGCAAACTCTCGGTGTTTGTGTTCGAAGATGACTTCCCGTTGAACGGCGAGCAGGACGGCGGGGGCGGCATTGACGTATTGTCGCCGAACGAAGCGGGATTGGGCGGCTTCCAACTCCATCTGTGGGACGCGATGGGCGGAAACGGCGACTTTACCGGCCAGATGACGTATGACATGTTCAACCAGCCGCTAACCAACAGCCTGGCGGGAACCAAAGACCCGAATAATGGCAACGACGCTTGCCCGATAACAACAAATAATCCCTTGATTGGCGGGAGCGGCACGACTGACCCAACTGCCACGGGCATTACCGGGATGGTGGTGACCTGCCCGAAGTACGAATCGGACAACAAGACGCTTTCCCCTCTCGCGGGACAGGCGGTGATTGCCAACCTGATGCCTGGACGGTGGGGCGTGATTGCCTCGCCAGGTGCGGACCGCATCGCCAGAGGTGAGGAGTGGCTGCAGACGAACACCCTGGACGGTCAGAAAGCGCACGACGTATTCACGAGAATCGGCGAGCCCAGCTACTTCCAGGAGTTTGGCCCGGCGTCGTATCACGTGACCGTTGGCTTTGCCAATCCGGCGATCATCAACGCTCGCAAACCATTCATTTGCAACGGGACGGATCCGAACAGTCCGAACCCCGGCCAACAATACACCTGTAACAATACGAGTACGGGCAAAGTAACGGGCGAGCGCTTGAGCCGTACGCCGGATGAGCGACTCTATAGCAGCGGTTCGCACGATACGTATTATTGGTCTCAGTGCTATGTGAGCTTTGGAGACCCCGACGGCGAGGACTTCGCGTTCACCAAGTGCAATGGAGACGGAACGTTTACGCTGTCAGGCCTGCCTCCAGGTGATTGGAGAGTCACAGTTTTCGACCAGTGGAACGATTTGCTGGTGGACGGCCTCTCCACACCAGTCGGGATAGCCGGTGGCGGACAAACGGTTAACATGGGTGACATCGCGTCGACCCAGTGGCAAGCCAATCTGTATACGCGCACGTTCATTGACGACAACAAGGATGGCATCGCGCAGTCTGATGAAGCGGGAATTCCATTCGCGAACGTAGCGGTGCGGCTGCGCGACGGCAGCTTGGAAAATCTGCTGGTCACGGACTTCACCGGTACGGCCAACTTCAACGAGACGTTTCCGTTGTTTAGCTGGTACACGGTGGAAACCGACGTGACCCGTTACAAGAACACCGGCACGCACGTGGTCTATGACGTTGGCGGACCCGCCGACGGCTCTGCATCCTGCGGACAGACCGGCTATCCGCCGTGCGGCACTTCTAAGATCGGCCAGAACTTGGCCAACACTTCGGAAATAATCTCCGTGCCTACAAGTCTACGCATACCAGGCGCGGTTTATTGCGGTTCGACAGCCACCGCGGATTGCACCGGCAAATCGATCCAGAACGGACCGGCTACGAGCGATCCGCCCAGCGTTTGCACGACCACCGGGACTAATCCGCCAATCACTAGCTGTTCCACGAAGCTTAGCTCGGGCCGCATTGACCCTCCATGGCTAGGAGTAGAGGGCTGGCAGGGTTTCCCTGGTCAGAACAATTTCATCGAATTTGGTAAGGAGCCATACGTCGCAGGGGAGAACGGCGGTATCAAGGGACACGTCATTTATGCTTCGACCCGTCCGTTCGACGATCCGATGATGCTCGTCCAGACGCAGTGGGAGCCACTGGTTCCACACGTGGCTATCAATCTGTACCAACAGGGCCTTGCGTCGGACGGTGTAACGCAAACTCTGACCTTGGTGGACACAACCCAGACCAGCAGTTGGGACGATTATGCCCAGGGCTTCCGAGCCGATGGTGTAACGCCCAATATGAGCTGCCCGGGCCAAGGCGCGAACACTGGAGCGATTCCAGACCTGTTCTACTTCTCTCTGTTTAATCAGCCGAATTACTTGAACTTCTACAACTCGCAGCACGGCGGGCCGGCATTGACCCCGCTCCCGGACAATTCTCAATACAAGTGCTACGACGGCATGCACAACTGGAATCAAATCCAGCCTGCACCGTACGACGGTATGTATCAATTCCCCAGCGTAACGTCTGTGGATGCCAACGGTAAGCCCAACGGCACGAACTGCACGATTTGCAAGGCGAATAATCTTACAGCTACTAGCTTGCCGAAATCCGACTTGTACTACGGACTGCCACAGCTGCCGGCGGGTAATTACGTGGTGGAAGTCGTGCTTCCCGCAGGTTATGAACTGGTGAAGGAAGAAGACAAGAACATCCTGATCGGCGACAACTTCATCGCGCCGGTGACCCAGGAATTCGGTGGGTTGGGCAACATCTTTATCATTCCCGACCAGGCATCAGTGGCCAGTGGGTACAATGCGAACAACGCGCAGAACCCGACCAACAGCTTGGGAACATCGCCAAACAATGGAATCGTGCCGGGCTTCATACCCGAACCGACTTGGCCGTGCGTCGGCGAAACGCGCATCGTTCCGGATTACATTAGCTTGTATCCGCAATCTCATCAGGTGGCGCCTTTTGCTGGAGCTAGTCGCCCTCTATGCGATCGCAAGCTAGTAACGCTGGGCGACCAGATGGGCGCGATTGCCAAGTTCTACATCTACACATCGACGCATATCGCTTCCAAGTTCACCGGCGGTATCACGGATGACTACACGTCGGAATTCGATCCCTTCTCTCCGCAATTCGGCGAGAAATTCTCGCCGCCAAACCTGCCCGTGTCCGTTAAGGATTGGGCCGGAAACGAAATTTCACGCGTGTACGCCGACCACTGGGGCAGCTACGACGGGATGACCTACTCGACCTGGGAAGTCAACCCGCCGAACCCGACCGGGTACTCACCGACGATGATGGTGTTCTGTATGAACGACCCTGGACCGATCCCTGGCCCCGGCGGAACGATGGTTACCGACCCACTGTATACCCCAGGCTACAGCCAGTTCTGTTACGAACTGCCGTTCATGCCCGGGACGACGCAATATCTTGATACGCCTGTGGTGCCAACGTCTGCCTTTGCCGGCGCAGGGTACAACAACGTGGATTGCGCCTATCCAGCCCTTACGCCAGCCATCAGCGAAGTCGATGGCGACGCGATCGGGCCTTGGGTGAGCGCTGCAGGGAACACCCTGACGATCAAGGCTCTGGGCGACCAGACCGTGACGAACTACGCCTACTCCGGACCTTCGGCTACAACAGCTCCGTACAACCAGAAGACCATTACTCGGCACTATGGCTTTGGGGCGACGAAAGGAACCGGAACAGTAACCATCGGTGGGATTAATGCCCTGGTTACAGGTTGGAATGACACCACGATCACGGTTACCGTTCCTGCGGGCGTGCCGAACTGTATGGTGCAACAGCAAGCGCAATATGGCGGGTCGACGGCATTGTGCGGACAATTGGTCGTTACGGCCGGCAACGGCAAGCAGTCGATTGATGCCGTCAATGTCACCGTTGGAGGTTCCAAACCGAAGCATGTCTTGGCCGCGGGTACGATCCAAGCCGCGATCGATGCCGCCAACCCTGGCGACTTGATCATGGTGGACCCCGGCGTCCATAACGAATTGGTAGTGATGTGGAAGCCTGTCCGGCTGCAAGGAGTGGGCGCAGCCAGCAGCATGATCAACGCGAACACTCACCCAGCGGGCAAGCTGGACGCATGGCGCCAGCGGGTCAATTGCCTATTCGGTCTGAGTCTCAATGGTACGCCGACGAGCGCGAGCAATCCGTTTGATCCGAGCGGAGCGACGAGTTGCCCCGGCACTGGCTGGAATCAGTTCGTGGTAACTGCCGCCAACCCCCAGGTCGATCCGTTGCCGTTTGAAGCCATCATCGGGTGGGATGCCTCGCAGAACGGGAACCTGGCTCAGCTTTTGCAGGAGCCGTCTCTGATGGGTGCACTCGAAGGAGCCGGAATTACAGTACTCGCCAAGGGCGTGAATTTCCCCACCGCCGTTACCGCGAGTCTTGAAGGAGGCTTCCCGACCGGCACAACCCTGTTGACCGGCCCGGTGTCCGCCAGCGGCGTGTTTATGACTGGCGACAACAATGCACTTTGCCATACGAGCAGCAGGAATACGACCAATCCGTTCCCGAGCAACTTCATGTGCAATCCGTCGAGCATTGACGGGCTGGCCATCACCGACAGCTCACAGGGCGGCGGCGGTATCTTTGTCCATGGATGGGGCCATAACCTACAAATCGCCAACAACCACATCTATAGCAATGCGGGCACGCTCTCTGGCGGCATCAACCTCGGCCAGGGCGAATTTGCTCCAAGCTATATTCAGAACAGCACGGCCAACGCGGCTCCAGGCTCGTGCGTTACCTCGGGTGTTTTGACCAATGCTCAGCTGCCGTATTGCAACAACCTTAGCGTCAACGTGCACAACAACAACATCTCGTTGAACTCTTCTACCGGTGACGAATTGTTCTCTGGCACACCGGCAGGAGCGGGCGGCGTCAGCATCTGTACCGGCGCCGACTACTACAAGTTCAACTACAACTGGATCTGCGGCAATCTGAGCAGCGGTGACGGCGGCGGCGTCGGTCAACTGGGATTCAGCTATGACGGCGACATCGAGCACAACTCGATATTGTTTAACCAGAGCCTTAACCCGACAATTCCAGCCAACGGTGGTGGATTGCTGGTGATGGGCACGCCCGATGCGGATCCAACCTGCGGAGCGACCACGGACCAGGATTGCGTTTCGGCTCCGGGTGCGCTTTCACCGAGCGATGGTGTGGGTCCGGGACTAGTGATCAATGCCAACCTGATCATGGGTAACGCGGCGGAAGCCGGCAGCGGCGGCGGCCTGCGTCTCCAGAACGTGAACGGTTCGGACGTACTCGCCTTCCCGACAACGCCTTCGCAGTGGTACTCCCCGACGGTTACCAACAACATCATCGCGGACAACGTTGCGGGCTGGGATGGAGCGGGTATCTCCATGGTGGACGCGTTGAACGTAAACATCATCAACAACACGATTGTTTCCAACTCGACGACGGCGTCGGCTGGGATTCTGTTCACTACGATTGGGTATCCTTTGGCCAGCTCGGAGGGAACCAATTGCGTGATCGGGACGGAGACCTCATGCCCACAAGTGTCGGGACTGGTGAGCATCCAGAACAGTTCGGTCTTGAAAGCGAATCTACCTAAGACTGTGACGTGTCCGCCGAATCATTACCAGGGAGGAACCGCGACCAACGGAACTTGCATTTCGTATTCCTATCCGTTGCTGCAAAACAACATCTTCTGGCAGAACAGCGCGTACTACATCGGCGTGGGTGCGCTCAGTGCGCAATATCAGCAGAACGTAGTCTCGCTGTATAACGCGTTCACCAGCACACTGGCCCCAACTCAACCACAAACTGACGCCACGGCAGCACACGGCGCTGGCGCGACGATCACCGGAGGCACGGGCGCCTGCGTCGCGGCCAGCTTCTGGGACATCGGCGTGCGCGGCGACACCGGGCCGACCAATCACGGGTCGGGCGTAACGCTAGCCCCGATTTACTCCGTGCTGACTGACACGACCGGCTATAGCGCTACTGCTCTGCATAACACGTCAAACAACCCGAACTTTGCCAGCCAGTATTGCGACGGCTCGCGCACTCCTCCGGAATTTGGGGCGTCGGGCTGGGCGGTGCCTCCGGGAATTGCGGATGCCACCGTGCCGAATCCGATCTTCAACCTGACGGCGGTTGCGACGGTTGACGAGGGCAACAACTGGATCAACATGCGGTGGGGTCCTCTGTCGCTACTGAACCCGGTAAGCAATACCGTGCTCGGTAACTATTCGCTGACAACCGGATCGCCGATCATTGACTTCGTTCCAACTTCCGAATCGAATTATGCTCTGGTGCCCAGCACAGACTTCTTCGGTAATGCCAGACCGGAAAACGGAACCGACAAGACCTTTGACCCCGGCGCCGTCGAGTTCGGTTCCGCTCCTGCGACGCCAACAATCAGCGCAACACTGACTCCGGCGTCGTGGACCATTAGCCACTTGCGGAACTGCCCGGGAACAGGCTTAGGATTCTTGGCCTGCCTACTTGACCCAAGCCAATCGTTCACACTGACCAACACCGGTAACGTGCCACTCACCGGCATCACCCAGGCAGCACTTGGTGGTTTGGCAACGAACGATGCTAACTACGCGGTTATACGCTTGATGTCGAACTGCGGTCCCGCTGGAAATGGCCAATTGGCAGCGAATGTCACATTGGCGCCTGGAGCGAGCTGCAACATTCAAGTTCAGTTCAAGCCGCTTACCTCACAAGCAGCCGGAGCTAAGCCCGCGACCATCTCGGTAACCGACTTGGCCGGTACTCAAACGTCAATCCTGAATGGTACGGCACAATAGCAACCAGGCAGGCACAATATGATTTAAGATCGATACTGCTCGCGGGAGTCATTCGCGAGCAGTATCGTTTTCTGGAGCAGTTTAAGAACAGTTAATCTCTTCAAGGAAGGCTAACGGCCAACAGAAGTATGCAAGGGCCGTCAAACAGTAGGAGGAAAACAGCTATGAAGATCTCGGCGATCGTTTCTTTAAGTGCTCTGGCCTTGGCGCCGCTGGCGCTGGCCAAGCTCACCATGACGCCGCAGTCTTTGGGTCAGGTGGAAGCTACCCTAAAGTTCTGCAGCGGGGTGAATCCCAAGGCGGAACCGAAGTACAAGGAATTTGGCAAGATGCTGGTCAAAGAAGCCACCGAGGAAGAGTTGAAGAAAGTCCGCGCTTCCAGCGAATACAAAGAATCTTACGATTCCATTACCGCGGAGCTTGCCAAAGTTCCGAAGGACAAGGCCGTCGAATCGTGCACATCGTTTATGGGCAAAGAATAGGTCATCCGAACTGGAATGAGATGAGGACCGAGCAATGATGCATAGCCGTAACGGAATTTGCAGGATGGGAATCTTGCTGCTGGCAGGAATTCTGGTGAACACGCCTTTGGCGTCATGTGTGAAAGCGCAATCTACGCAAGGTGCCGCTCCGGCACAAGCTTCCTCAACGCCCGCTACTTCAGGCGCAAAGCCTGCGACCGCTGGGGAACCCTACCACAATCAGCCCGATCGCATTGCGAAACGGGCCGCGGCGTATTACGAAGCGGTGTGGGGAATCGAATCACCGAGCGTAAAGGCTGTCGAGTCGGGAGTAATCCTGCGGTTTAGTTACCATGTTTTGGACCCGGAAAAGGCCAAGCCGCTGAATGACAAGAAGACCGAGCCTATGTTGATCTGCCCGCAGAAGGGCTTGAAACTGGAAATCCCGTCGATGGAAAAAGTTGGGAAATTGCGGCAGACCAGCGCTCCGGAGGCGGGGAAGTCTTACTGGATGGCGTTTTCGAACAGTGGCCGGCTGTTGAAGCCCGGAGACCGCGTGGACATCGTGATTGGAAATTTTCACGCGCACGGGTTGCTGATCGAGTAGCGTTGCACGTTGCGGTTGCGGAAGGAATAAGTTGCGTCAGCGAGTCGAAAAATATTTGTGTTGGACAGAGAGAGGCCCATGAACAAGAAGCAAATTTGGAGACCGGTTGGTATCGCGCCTTTGTTCTTTTTATTGTGTGCGGCACCAGGTCTGACTCAGGCGCCGAGCACTGCTCCAACTCCGGCGCAGACGCCCCAAGCGGCATCGGTTGCGGCTCATCCCAAGAAGGATCCGCCGAACGATTTTGCCGGGTTGGATTTCACGGATGAACAGAAGGCAGAAATTGAGAGCATCCGTAAGGATATACTGTCGCGCAAGGAAACGGTCGCAAAAGACGAGAAGCTGACCGGAGACCAGAAGGATGCCATGCTGCTCGGGTACACCCGGATGGAGTACGGGATGATTTATAATGTGCTGAGTCCCGAACAGAAAAGACAGGTTAGCCAGAGGATCCGTGCCCGAAAAGCGGCCGACCAAGCAGCACAAAAGATGCAGCCGCCCGCGAAATAAAAACTATTTACATTGTAGTAATACCGACGGATTAAATAGCCTACCTTTCGTGAGCAACCCATTCTTCGCTTCAACCGCTAGCCGGGCGATAGGGAATCGGTTGGAGTCTGACTGCAAACAAAGGGACTTAACGCTCTCTCCGGCAAAATAGGGTTAGCTGGAGTTTGACGGGGCGCAAAGTCTGCGAATCGCCCTGAGTTTATGCTTACCTCAGACTGAGTCTCGAATCTTCAAACGAGGGCGCAAAGATGTTAAGAAAGCCACTAGCCATTTGCATTCCGGTAATGCTTGCCATCACGCTGGCCGCGACAGCGAATACACCTCCATCGGCACCCACACCTTCCGCGGCCGAAATCGTGGAAAAGAACGTGGCCGCCCGTGGCGGATTGCAGGCATGGCGTTCAGTTCAGACGATGTCGATGTCGGGGAAGATGGGTGTCGGCGGAAACCAGAGGTCGACTGTGCCCGTTGAGAGCCCGATTCCGGGCCACAAGATCACTCCGCAGATGCTTCCGGCGCGGCCAGCCGAAGAAGTGCAGCTGCCGTTTTTGATGGAACTGGCGCGTACCCGGAAGACCCGCATCGAACTTCAGTTCAAGGGTCAGACCGCACTTCAGGTTTACGATGGTTCCAACGGCTGGAAGGTGCGGCCATTCCTCAATCGCCTTGACGTTGAACCCTTCACGGCAGATGAACTGAAAAAAGCATCGAATCAGGCGGACCTGGACGGCCCGCTGGTTGATTACGCGGCCAAGGGCACGCGGGTTGAACTCGAGGGCGCGGAGAAGGTCGAAGACCGCGACGCCTATAAGCTCAAGCTCACGCCGAAGACCGGAGAGCCATTTCATGTTTGGATTGACGCGAAAACGTTCCTGGAAATTAAGATCGAAGGGCAGCCCCGTCAATTGGATGGCGTGCTGCATCCGGTGGAAGTCTATTACCGCGACTATCGGGCAGTGAATGGCCTGCAGGTTCCCTTCGTGCTGGAAACCAAGGTTCTGCCGGTGACGCCAAGGATGGCGACTTCCTATCCAACCGAGAAAATCGTAATCGAAAAGGTGGTCGTGAATCCGAAGCTGGACGCCTCGCTATTTGCCAAGCCGCAAGCCGTGGCAGTGCCAACGGCGCCGACGCCGAAGGTCGTGAAGTAGTTCGTTGGGAAAATGGCACGATGTCTTGCTGAGTGCTGTTTGGTAGGCTGCTGCGCGCATTTAGGGTTCATGAGCATTCTTCACTGGTCCACTGCGAGAGCAGAACGTCCGCCCACGTTTCTGCTCTCGCAGTTTCTCTTCAGGGCCTCGCCTCTTTCTCAAGCCAGAAGAGTTTCTGCCTTCATCTAGCAAGACAAGCACAGGTAAGTAGGAGTCTTAGCTGCCGCAGGGCGGGTGATTCTGGTCACTGACCCGCGTTCATCTACACCTCATGATGGATCTTAGTCGCCGATTTCGGGCGAACGAATCGATCCTAAGACAAACAAATGGAAACGGTTTAATGCTGCTGCGTTGCGTCGCCGGGCTAGTGCCGGGCGCCGGCTCAGCTCGGCTTCGATCCGCGGTGAAAGCCGCCAGGCAAGGTACGAATCTTCGCTTTGCCAGGCTTGTCTTTGCGGCGCTTATGGGTGCCGGTACTATTTTCTTTGGTAGCAGCGCAGGGCTCTCGCAGGCGCGGCAACAAGAAAGTGGCGCGGCTCGCGAGGCGGCAAAGATCACCATAGATTATCCAATCGACGGATCAATTTTCCCACCGGAGATAACACCTCCTACCTTTCTTTGGCGCGATGGAAGCGATGCTGCGAAACGCTGGGTGATCGAGGTCTCTTTCAAGAGCGATGCCAATGTAATTCGCGTGGAAGCTCCTGGCGAATTAATGCGTGTGGGTGAGATTGATCCACAAGCCAGTCCCGGCAATGAACTCCCTCAACTGACCGCAGCGCAGGCGGTCACGCGGACATGGAAGCCGAACACGGAAACGTGGGCCGAGATCAAGCGCCTATCGGTGAAATTTCCGGCAGCGATAAAAATCGAGGGCTTTACGGATGAAAGTTCGAAGCTCTCGGTGTCCAGCGGCAGCGTGATGATTTCTACTTCCGAGGAGCCCGTGGGCGCGCCGATTTTTTATCGCGACGTGCCGCTGATAACGGTGCCGAACGCAGAGAAAGCGCCCATTCAGCCGTTGCCACCATCGGCCATTCCGCTAATCAAATGGCGATTGCGCAATATTGGTCAGCCACAGAGCCGCACGGTGATGGAGAAACTTTATACCTGTGCGAACTGCCATTCGTTTTCTGGCGACGGGAAGACCATGGGCATTGATATGGATGGACCCAAAAACGATAAGGGGTTGTACGCGCTGGTTCCGGTATCGAAAAACACGGTCATCCGCAGTCAGGACATGATTCGGTGGAGTTCGTTTCAGGAAAACGAAAAGGAGCGGACTTCCGAGGCGGCGGTGAAACGGTTCGGGTTTATGTCGCAGGTGTCGCCTGACGGGAGATACGTGGTGACATCGATTGGGCCACCTGCTTTGGGGAACGCGCACCAAAACAAAAATCCAGATTTTGTGCCTGGATTATCTGACCGGCTTTTCAGCATTACGTACAACGATACAAGCTTCATCCAGGTTTTTTATCCGACACGGGGGATATTAGCGTGGTACGACAGCAAGGAACAGAAGCTGCGGCCGTTGCCGGGAGCGGATGATCCACAATTCGTGCAGACCAGCGCATTCTGGTCGCCCGATGGAAAATACCTGATCTTTAGCCGTGCGGAAGCGCGAGATTCGTATCCACCGGGCGCTGCGACGCCGAAGCATGCGAATGACCCCAATGAAACGCAAATTCAATACGATCTCTATCGAATCCCTTTTAACGGCGGAAAAGGAGGTAAGGCCGAGCCAGTTATCGGTGCTTCCGGGAACGGAATGAGCAACAGCTTCCCAAAGGTATCTCCGGATGGGCGCTGGATTGTGTTCGTGCAGTGTCGGAATGGATTGCTGATGCGACCGGACAGCCGATTGTACATTGTGCCGTTTTCGGGTGGAAAAGCACGGCTGATGAAATGCAATACATCGTTGATGAATTCGTGGCATACGTTTTCGCCCAACGGGCGATGGCTGGCATTTTCGTCCAAGGCGCGTTCTGCTTACACGCAGCTCATGCTGACGCATATTGATGCGCAAGGGAATGATAGTCCGGCGATCATCGTGGACAACACGACGGCAGCGAATCGCGCTGTGAACATTCCCGAATTTGTGAATGTGGCGGCGGATGGATTGGAAAACATCGATCCGCAAGCGACGGAGTTTTACAAACTATTTAATGAAGGGTACGAGTTGATGGAGAGCAACGAGATGGCCGAAGCCATTCCGGTGTGGCGGAAGGCGCTACAAGCAGATCCCGAGGATGCGCTGGCGCATTACTCGATGGCCACTGCGCTGAGCGGAAACGGGCAGGAACGCGAAGCGGTCGAGGAGTACCGTAAGGCCTGCGCGTTGAACCAACGATTCCCGACATGGTTCGCGCATCTGGCGGTCTCGCAGGCACTGACCGGAGACATGGACGGGGCGATCGGCAGTTGGCGGAAGTCGCTCCAGTTGGATCCTGCAAATCCGGGGACGAAAGCTGATCTGGGAACGGCGCTGCTGGAGCATGGGGAAGCGCAGGAGGGCTTCGAGCACCTGCGGGAAGCAGTGGAGATGGCACCGGACTTTGCGGATGGACATAACCGTCTGGGATCGGCGTTGGCAAGTGTAGGCCAAACCGACGAGGCGATCGGCGAACTGCAAAAGGCCGTCGCGCTGGAGCCTACTTCCGTAGAGTATCGCTACAACCTTGGGTACAGCTTGGGAGTGAGCGGAGATTTCACCGGCGCTGCTGCTTCTTTTGAGAAGGCTGTCGAGCTTAGCGGAGGCAAGGATTGGCGGTGTTTGGCGGCGCTTGCGGATGCTTACAGCAAGAGCGGGCGAAATGCGCAGGCCATACAAGCCGAGCAGCGGGCGGTGAACCTGGCGCAACCGGAACACGATGAGCAATTGGAGAAGCGGTTGCGAGATGAGTTGGAGCGGTATGAGTCACAGAGCACGATAGCGCCGCACTAGCTCAGCGTCTCGACTTTGTGGGACGAACGAATTGCCGGATAATTGAGAAGTAGGTTGATTCGGCGGACGCGTGGGGACGGGCAGTTTATGGAATTGTCGCGTGTCCGCTTCGCTTCGAGGCAAAGAGAAATTGCCGGGCTACCGCCGAGGGCAGCCGACGTCGTCTTGTTGCGACGCGCCCGGGCTATTTCCACCAAACATGAACGATGAAGGAGACAGACCGGCGTTGGTGCGACCGAGAACTGAGCTATGGGTAGAAATCTGCGAGAGATATCAGAGATTGCCGGCGAGCTGTATATTCCGGAGAAATACTTCGAACAGATTGGGAAGTATGGCGGGAAGATTCGGCCAGAATTGGCGCGGGATCCGGCATTTCCACGGCGTGGCAAACTGATTTTGGTGACGGCAACGACGCCAACGGTCAGCGGAGAAGGGAAGACGGTAACGGCGATTGGATTGACGCAGGCGCTGGTGCGAATCGGGAAGAGTGCGATTATCACGTCACGAGAGCCGTCGTTAGGGCCGGTGTTTGGGATGAAGGGTGGCGCGGCTGGCGGGGGAGCGTCAACGATTGAGCCGAGCACGAAGATTAATTTACATTTTCACGGGGATTTTCACGCCATTGCCGCGGCGCACAATCTGCTGGCGGCGCTGACCGATGCGCATATGTTTCACGGGAACGCATTAGGACTTGATGCGGAGCGGATCAGTTGGCCGCGGACACTGGATATGAATGATCGGGCGCTTCGGAAGATCGCAGTGAGCTTGGGAAGCAAGCGGGAAGGTGCGGGAAGGCACACCGGATTCGTGATTACGGCGGCGTCGGAAATCATGGCGATTATGGCGTTGGCGAAGGATCGCGCAGACTAACGGGCACGATTGAACAGGATTTTTATTGGTGTGACGAAGAGCGGGAAACCGGTGTTTGCGGAGGAGCTGAAGGCGACCGGCAGCCTGATGGCGCTGCTGTACGAGGCGCTGCAGCCGAATTTGGTGCAGACGAGTGAGGGAACGCCAGCGCTGGTGCATACCGGGCCGTTTGGAAATATTGCGCATGGAACCAGCAGTGTGATCTCGCAGGATCTGGGTTTGCGACTGGCAGATTATGTGGTAAACGAAGCGGGGTTCGCGGCGGACCTTGGCGCGGAAAAGTATGTGGACATCGTGACGCAGGTGGCGGATGTGTATCCGGCCGCGGGGGTACTGGTGACGACGGTGCAGAGCTTGCGGAACCAGGGCGGTGGGGAACTGGAAAAGGGAATTGCCAACCTGAAGCAACACCTGAAGATTGTACGAACGTTTGGAATTCCCGTGGTGGTGGCCATCAACCGTTTTCCTACGGATACGGATGAAGATTTGCGGCGGCTGGCGGAGTTTTGCAAGCAGGAAGGCGTGAGTTGCGCGCAGAGTACCGCGTTTACGGAGGGTGGAGCGGGTGCGGAAGACTTGGCCAGACTCGTGGTGGAATTAGTGGAACGCAATGGGAATGCGAAACCGAAGCCTGTGTATCGTTTGGGAGATTCGCTGGAAGACAAAGTTCGAAAAGTAGCCGGCGAGATTTATGGAGCTGGTGGAGTGCAGTTGAGCGAAAAAGCGAATGGCAAACTGAAGGAATTTACAGAATGGGGATTTGGAGGATTGCCGATTTGTGTGGCGAAGACGCAATACTCGCTGTCGGATGATGCAAAGGCGTTGGGCGCGCCGACGGGATGGGAACTGCATGTAACGGATGCGATGCTTTCGTCCGGGGCGGGATTCGTGGTGGTGGTGGCGGGGAATATGATGCTGATGCCGGGATTGCCGAAGGCGCCGCGAGCGTTGGAGATTGACGTGAATGATGAGGGCGAGATTGTTGGGGTGTAGGGGCGGCTCGACCATCTGACAACGGGAAATAGCTGTAACGATTGGCTTCAGAAAAAGCGTCTAACTAAGGCATTCGGGTTTTGGTGGTGAAGTGTGCCCCGGAGTCGTACAGGTCGATCAAAAAAGCGCGTGGAAGAGTGACAGGAGCGGTAGTGGTGAGAAAAGGCTCTGGATATAAAAGATTTGTTGACTATGGATTCTTATGCCTCAGCTTGTTGGCTGGACTAGGGGCATGGCCAGCGTTGGGGAACGCGCAGGATGCTGGTCAAGCAGCGGCTGCGCCTAAGGCTCCCCCAGCGGTCGGGACCATTAAGGCCATCAGCGGGAGTGCGCTTACCTTAAGTACGGACAGCGGCAGCGAAGTTAAGGTGACAATCGCTGCGGACGCGAAACTGGTGCGCGTGCCACCGGGATCGAAAGACTTAAAAGAGGCGGTGGCGATAACGCTGGCGGATTTGCAGCAGGGCGATCGCATTTTGGTGCGAGGAAAGCCGGGCGATGCGGGAACGATGATGGCGTCGACGGTGATCGCGATGAAGAAAGGCGACATCGCGGAGAAACAGAGCCACGAACGGGAAGAGTGGCAGAAGCACGGAATTGGTGGGCTGGTAAAAAGTGTGGATGCTGGCGCGGGAACGGTAACCATTGGGACGATGACGGCGGCAGGGA
>JBAVNY010000796.1:0-6299 GCA_049691535.1 Candidatus Acidiferrum sp. | reverse complement strand
CGGTAGATGTGTATTTGTTGCGGCCATAGGCTTCAAACATGGCGCGCTGATTGTCGTAGGTCATGGCTTGGGCTTTGCGTTCGAAATCGTCGAGCGAAGTGGCCGGTCCGTAACGCTTATTAAGGGCTTCAGTAAAAACGTTGATGTTGGTGAAGCGCTCGCCGCCCGCATGGAAATTCCAATATTCATCGATGGGCCAGAGATGATCTTTGGGAATGAATTTGGCAAGACTTTCCTTGGTGGGGATAGCGGGGCCGGGGCTGGTTTCGGTGTTGTAGCTATAGGCGCCACCAGCCTTTTTGTCGGAGAGCCAATACATCGGCGGAACGTATTCGTAAGGGCCAGTCATTTTCACGCCGGATTTTCCGGTGACGCTGGTGGCGCGCTCCGAGGCCGAGGAGACGGAGGGATTGGGCCAATGAAGTTCGTTGAGAATGCCAACATACATTTTCTCGATGTCGGTCGGCGGAGGGCCGTCGCTGCCGTACAGCCAGACAAAGACGCTGGCGTGATTGCGAAGCCGGGAGATTTGATCGCGAAGTGAAGCGGCAGCAATTTGCTTGGTTTCGGGGGTCCAGACCTTCCAGCGTTCCCAGGCGTCGCAGCAAATCCAACCGGGCATAACGAGGATGCCCAGGGTGTCCGTCTTTTCGAAGAATTCTTCGCGATCCACTTTGCCTTCGAGCCGAACGGTGTTGAGTCCCATGTGCTTGGTATAGGCGAGGTCGGCGTCGAGTTTGGTGGAGGACCAACGAAGAAGCATGTCGGGTGTCCAGGCGGCGCCGCGGATGAGTACGCGCTTGCCGTTGATTTTGAAGAGGCGATAACCCTGGTCGGTAAGCTCGGAAGTGACTTCGCGGATACCGAATTTGAAGGAGGCGGAAGCGGACGGTTTATCGGCGACGATGACAGTGAACTTCGCGGTGTAGAGATAGGGCTCGCCCATCTGGTAAGGCCACCAAAGATGAGGATGCGTAAGCTTGAGGTCGGGAAATTTGTCGGCATCGAAGGCAACGATCTTCGTTTCGTTCGGGCCGAGTGTGACGAGTTGTGAAACTCTAACGGATCCTAGTTCAGCTTGCAGGGTGGCGTTCACTGGGTGATCGGTAATGTTGGCGAGTTCCGTGCTGACGGTGAGACTGGCGTTCGCGTAATCGCTATCAAGTTTGGAGGCGACAAACGGGTGGCGAAGCGCGACTGCACCGGTGGAATCGAGGAACACTTCGCGCCACAGGCCCATGTCTTTGTCGGGAGGAGTGGGATTCCAGTCGACCCAGGTGAGACCAAGATCATTTTTCTGCGGAGCGAAAACTTCCACGGCGAGCGCATTCATGCCTTGGTGCATGAGCTTGGTGATATTGAAATCGTAAGTGCGATAGGGCCCGGCGACATCGTCGCGTGATGCGATTTTTGTGCCATTCAGCCAGATGTTGGCGCGGTAATTGATGCCGAGGAAATGAAGCCACGAGGCGCGATCGGCGAACTCGCTAGGATTTTCGAATTCCATGCGGAACCAGTAGGAGCAGCGGAACGGGCTGTCTGCGGGCATGTCTTGATTGGCAAAGAAACTTTTGGAGGAGTAGTCCATGCCCGGGAACGATTTGAGATTCATGCCGAAGTTGGGATCCGGAAAGGTGTGATCGGCAACGAGAGCTCCAACGACGGTGCCGGGAATTTCAGCTTGGTGCCAACCCTTGGCGGGATAACCGGTGGTGGAGATGGCTTCGCCGGAGGACTTGTCGGTGCAGGAAGACTGCATGGACCAGAGGCCGTGAAAGAAAAAGCGAGGGGGATCATCGGTCGCGGGAGCGGCTGTGGAGGTAAACGAGAAGAGTAAGACGAGCGAGAAAAAGAAGGTGAAGCGAGCCTTCATGGGGACTCCAGGGAGGATTATGTAGTTGCTGGGAGGCAATATTAAACCGATTCAATAGGAGTGGCTAGAGCTATTTTGAGGAAAGATTTTAACGCAGAGGGCACAGAGTTACGAGCGCAGAGCACGTGGAGAGGGTTGGGAAATTCGAGCAACTGTGGAACATGGACAGAACGAAAAGCCACTTGGGGAGATGTGGCTTGACAGGTGGGGGATGGAGGCGAGTAAGCTCCCCTGTCTCACGATTCATCTCGGTTTAATTTTGTTGGGGGCGACCAAGTGCGCCCCAAGGGGATTTCCATGTTAGGCAAAATTGTGTGGTGTTGCGTTTGGCTAGGGTTGTTGCACGCGGGAGTGGCACTTGGACAGACGAAGCGGAAAGTGATTCTGGATCAAGATGCACGAGGACCGGCGACGACGGACCAGCAGTCGATGCTGGCACTGCTACAGGCGCCGCAGGTGGAGACGTTAGGCATCACGATCGTGAGCGGCGATCAATGGCGCGATGAAGAAGTGGCGCACACGCTGCGGATGCTGGAACTGACCGGGCACACCGACGTGAAAGTTTATCCCGGCGCGGTGTTTCCACTGATCAACAGCAAGGAAGAAATTGCGCGATGGTCCAAGTTGTATGGAGCGGTGCGGTATCAAGGCGCCTGGACGAAGAACGGTACTGGCAAATTTGTACACGAGGTGCATGGACCTTGGGAAGTTCCGGACCTGCCGGAGGGCAATCCGACGTTGAAGGCGGAGGAAGAAGATGCGGCGCACTTCATCATTCGGATGGTGCACAAGTATCCGCATGAGGTGACGATTTATGCGGGCGGGCCGCTGACCAACCTGGCACAGGCGATCAGTCTGGATCCACACGTCCCGGAGTTGGCGCAGGAATTGGTGGTGATGGGCGGAAGTATCGCGCCGGAAGTCGGCACGGAGTGGAAGACTTCGAACCGGCGCGAATTTAATTTTTGGTGGGACCCGGAGGCAGTGCACATCGTGCTGCGCGCGCCGTGGAAGAAGATCACCGTAACCACGGTGGACATTTCCGTGAAGACTCGGCTGACGAAAGCGATGATTGCGCAGATCGCGAAGGCGGGCACTCCAGCAGCGCAATATATCGGTAAGTATGCGGATGAAGAATATCTTTGGGATGAACTGGCAGCGCTGGCATGGCTGGAGCCGAGCATTATCACCAAGGAAGAGCAACTTTACATGGACATGGATATTTCGCATACGGCGGGCTACGGAAACACGCTGGTGTGGACGGAGGCAGATCATCCGGGGCTGGGAGAACAGAAAGTGCATGTGCAGACGGAGTTGGATAGCGACAAATTCAATAAGCTGCTGATTGAACTGTTCTCCAGACCTTCAGGCAAATAGAGAAGGAAATACTTAGGTGCGAACACCTAGCGAACACCTCAGTGTCGATACCGGCGCAGCAAAAAAAATGAACAAAGGTGTTGCTTTGCGGGCACAACGCGAATAGGTTCTACCGAGTCTGGCTTAGCCCTCCCTCGTTAAACTAGCCCCGATTTGGAGCTTTTGTGACTCCACGCTTTGACCTATTCAAAATGAAACGAGATGGAAGCGTATTGTGGGTCGGCACGGCCGACGATATCGAGGAAGCGAATAGCAGAGTGGCGCGGCATCCCGATGGTAAAAATAGTTGCTTCCTGATCTTGGATCAGGCCACGTGCCACGTAACCATCAGGAAACCTGACAAGCCGTTGAAAGCAGTTCGCGCCTTCGAACAGTTTAGGAAAACGATGGAGGAGTTGAGAGGAAGAGAACGGGAATTGTTAACGAGGATGCTGGCGCTTTCTGACCGAGCGAAACCGAAGATGTGATGTGGCTTGAGGATCGTCGCGACGCACCCGAAACGAGGAGCAGTTTTGATGCAACCTGCCGCAGTGGGTCAACCCAATAGTAAAAAATGAATGGTCCCGGAGGAGGGAGTCGCACCGCTTGGTGGTGTTGAGCCGTTGCAACTTGCTGATTATAAAGAACGCCACAAACGCCAGAATAGCCGGAACGCCCCTACTGGTGACGCTATGGTGACCCCATCCCGATGACTATGCCGTCGAAGTCTTCGCGACATTGTGCTAGCGCGTGCCACACACCTACCGGGCGAGACTGCGCTTCCTTAATTCAAGACATCTCCCGCCCTTCTATAACATCGCCTTTCAGCGGGTCTGGCTACCACCGCAACCCATACCTTGAATACGGACGCCTATCTTGCCGGGTGCTAACATCTCCGCATCGGTGTAGCAGGAGGTCAACATGATGAACGAGCGACAAGCATTCGATAAAGTTAAAGAGGCCGTCACAGAGGCGAAAAAGGATGGGTTGTCCGACGAAGCGATTTCTCGAGCGACGGAGGCCGGAAAAGCGGAGGCTCAGGCGAAACCCAATCCCGAACCGCGCCCTTTGACTATAGGGGACCTCAAGTAGTGGATATCGCACGCCGTCTGCGCGAACTACGCGAACATCGAGACATGTCGCAGGGAGACATTGAGCATAAGACTGGCTTGCTTCGCTGCTACATCTCTCGGGTAGAGAACGGGCATACGGTCCCCGCAATTGAAACGTTGGAGAAGATGGCGCGTGCTTTGGACTTGCCACTATACGCACTTCTTTATGAGGGCAAAGGCGAGGCGCAGAAGGCCGAAGAGAAAGACGATGTGAACGATTGGGCGTCGCACGGAAAGGGCGCTCGCGAGTTTAGGAAGTTCCGGCAAGCGGTTGCGGGGATGTCGGCACAGGACCGGAACACGTTTATGTTTATAGTGGAGAAGGTCGCGAGAGGTAGGAAGAAGAGTTAAGGGCGGGTCGGCGTCGTCAATTCACTTCGCGTTGTACAAGAGCGCGACGCGGCAGCTTCGTTGATGCCGCAACACTCCCGTGGCATATCCGCTGCCGCCAATTATACGCCAGTCATCACAGCCCCTGCGCCTTGTTGGTGATAGACTCGGCCCGTGCGGCGGATAAAGTTTACCTTCGATGATGCCTTGCTGATTGCCGCCATCGCCGCCCTTATCTATTTCAAAAATTGGTGGGCGACTTCATTCCTCGTTCTCGTCGTCGGTTACCTCATCCTTCACTACTACCAACAGAAGAAACGGGAGCCGAAGCCGGAAGACAATGAGTTTGTAATCGATGAGGATAGCGAATCTTTTTCCTCCGTGGAACTCGACATCGGCTTGGACTACCGCCCCAAACCAAACCACTTCCGCATCAACGAGTATCGTGTAGATA
The DNA here is from genome assembly GCA_049691535.1 of Candidatus Acidiferrum sp. Taxonomy (GTDB): domain Bacteria; phylum Acidobacteriota; class Terriglobia; order Acidiferrales; family UBA7541; genus Acidiferrum. The sequence goes on along the minus strand of JBAVNY010000796.1, from coordinate 1,174 downwards.
CAGATGCGCCCGATTTGAATCAGTTGCATGCCGAGGCGTTGCGCGGCTTGGGTTTTGGGACTGAGGTGGAGGTGGAGGAGAAGAAGAAGGGGGCGGCAGCGTGACCAACCGGAGAGATTCCTTGAACAAGTTGGTTTGGACGGTTGCGGCGGTGGCTGTCGCGCCGAAGGTGTTTGCGAGTCCGAAGACGCTGGACAACGATTGTGTGTTCGTGTCGTTCACGCCTGCGCCACTGCACGAGGTGGATGATAATTGGTGGGCGTGGCGGGAACACATCATCCAAATCCATCGAGACGGCCATCAAGTCCGTAACTTCTCATTGGCGGCTGCGGACGCCGGCTATGGGCGGGTGAAAATGAAGGTGATGAGTTGTTGGACAGGAGCGGAGAGTACGTGGACGTGGGACCAACCTTGGTCTCGTGATGCCCACTACCGCGAAAATTCGCATATGGACTTCGGCGCGTGTGGGGATTGTGGTGCGGAGACGAAGACACCAGCCACCGAGAACTCCTGAGATTGAGTCGCCACTTAGCTGCGCCTGAATCGCCCACGATTCTGCTGCCGGGTAGCTGGGAGTAATTGGTGTGGTTGAAGCAATCGCCGTGTAAACCGGAGCCGTCAAGTTGCCCGTAGCGTAATAGAAAAGTACGGTAATTTGTGAGACGTCGTTTTGTTTCTCGCCAACCCCCGAGATTTTTCTCTGTCATACGAAGCGATCCCGTTATAAACCCTTTACTTCTCTCTAGAGACGCGTATGGTCCTCGAGTTCGTACCCCAGGCCCTAACCTGGCCTTTTTCCCTTGTCTCTTGAAACTCATGTTTCGAACCAATAATATGACTCGCAGGAAGATCCAAATGTCTGAGCGGTCTAAAAAGTTAGCGCATTACGTTCGCAGGGCAAAAGAACTTCAATCAACGAGAAGCCACGATAATCAGGTTGAGTTGCTCGACAAAGGTTTTGCGTTCTTGAAAATTGATATAGAGCGTGAATTTCACAATCAAATTAGCGATATCAATCACGAGCCGGGTTGCGGTGGCACCTTTGGCTGCACATTTTCCGACAGGGGATCACACGTCTTCAAAATCGGTGACGAAGATAGAGGGTTACATATTTATTTCAATCGAGAGGAACGGACGGCGGAAATAAAGGGCAACGATTTCTATTATTTCATTC
>JBAVNY010000795.1:0-1634 GCA_049691535.1 Candidatus Acidiferrum sp. | reverse complement strand
GCTTCGCACTGATCACGCTACGGTTCCTTCTCTCCTTCGTCGGCGATGCCGATTTTCGAGAGGCGGTAGCGGAGGGCATTGCGCGAAAGGCCGAGCAGGCGGGCGGCCTGGCTCTTGTTGCCGTTGGCTCGGCGCAGAGCTTCCTGCACCATTTCATCTTCCCATTGCTCGAGCGTCATGCCGTCGGGGAGGAATCCGGTGGCGCCGTTGGCCGTTTTTGCTGAACGCACGTCGAGGTGAATGTCCGCGGGCGTGAGGACGCTGTCTTTGGCCAGGGCGCAGGCGCGCTCAATGACGTTCTGCAATTCGCGCACATTGCCGGGCCAGTGATGATTCACGAGAATCTGCATCGCCTCGGGCGTGATGCTTTCGACAGGCTTGCCGGAATCTCCGGCGAAGCGCGAGATGAACAGGTTCGCCAGATCTGGAATGTCTTCTCTGCGCTCGCGCAGCGGGGCAATATCGATGGGCACGACGTTGAGGCGATAGTAAAGATCTTCGCGGAATGTGCCCTGTTCGAGGGCCTCGCGCAGGTCGCGGTTGGTGGCGGCGACCAGGCGCACGTCCACTTTGATGGTGCGCGTGCCACCGAGGCGTTCGAACTCGCGCTCCTGCAGCACACGCAACAGTTTCACCTGGAGTGCCGGAGGCACGTCCCCAATCTCGTCGAGAAACAACGTTCCCTTGTCGGCCAGTTCGAATTTACCGGGCTTGCTCGCCACCGCGCCGGTGAAGGCTCCTTTTTCGAAGCCGAATAATTCGCTCTCCAGCAGGTTCTCGGGGATGGCAGTGCTGTTGATTTTGAGGAATGGGCCGGTAGCGCGCTTCGATTTCTCGTGAATGGCGCGGGCGATCAAATCTTTGCCCACGCCGCTTTCGCCGCCCAGTAAGACCGTGGAGTTGGTCGGCGCAACGCGTTCCACCGTGGCCAGCACTTCCTGCATTTTCGGACTGCGCGCCACGATGTTGGGATGGGCATAGAGCTTACCCAGCGCTTCCCGCAAAGAACGGTTTTCTTCGCGGAGGTTGTGGACGTCCACCTCTTTGTGAATGACCATCCGCATCTCAGTCAGCGAAAACGGTTTCAAGACGTAATCGCTGGCGCCGGCCTTCATGGCTTCGACCGCTGTCTCGACGCTGCCGAATGCGGTCATCACGACCACGGGCAGAGCGGCATTCTGACGCTTGACGGCCTGCAGAAATTCCTGGCCGTTCATGCCGGGGAGCTTGAGGTCGGTCAGGACGAGATCAATGGAGTTTTCGCGCAGGAGTTTGAGGCCGGTCTCGGCGTCTCCGGCGGAGAACGTGGTGAAACCATCCTCGCCGAGATTCAACTCGAGCAGGCGGCGCATCTTGGCTTCGTCTTCGACGATCAGAATGGCCGGCATGTTTACGTCATCCTCGGTTCGCTGAGTCTCATGAAATCACCAGATGCGAAGTTTCTAAAGCAGCGCGTTCACCGGTGGTGGGGAAAAATATGACGAAGCGAGCGCCCGATCCTGGAGCGCCGTTGCCCGCGGGATTGCCCGGGTCTTCGATTCGGATGGTTCCGTGATGCCCATCAATAATCTTTGAGACTATGGAAAGACCTAAGCCTACGCCAGTTTTTTTCGTGGTCACGAACGGGTTGAAGA
>JBAVNY010000794.1:0-8483 GCA_049691535.1 Candidatus Acidiferrum sp. | reverse complement strand
GTGTTCGATCATTGGCTGCACCGCTCGAAATTCACCTGCAAGGTGTGTCATGTGGATGTGGGATTCGCGATGGAAGCGAAGGCCACGGGAATCCGGGCGAAGTCGAACATCGAAGGATTCCACTGCGGTAGCTGTCACGACGGAAAGAAAGTATTCGATGGGAAAGTGACGTTTGCGGCGTGCGCAGAAGGTGCGCGTGATGGAGAGTGCGAACGATGCCACTCGCTTGGGAAGAAAGGCACGCGGAAATACCAGTACAAGGAGTTCACGGCGAAATTGCCGAAGGGCATTTATGGTGTGGATTGGGAAGCGGCGGCGGTGTTGGGAGCGATCAAGCCGGTGGACTATGTGGAAGGTGTGTCTGCGCAAAAGTCGACCCTGAAGGGCCGCGAGGATTTTTCGATCAAGGCGGAGTCTTTGTTGGTTACGCCGATCGGGTTTTCGCATGAGAAGCACACCATCTGGAATGGATGCGAATTGTGTCACCCGGATATATTTCCGACGGCGAAGAAGGAAGAAGTACAGTATTCGATGTTTTCGAATATTGAGGGAAGGTATTGCGGGGCGTGTCATGGGAAGGTGGCGTTCCCGCTGAACAACTGCCAGAAGTGTCACGCGCGGGCGCCGTTGTGGGCGCCTTAGGTCGCTTGGAGGCGCAGGGTAAAACGGGAGTTGTTGAGATGTTGCCACGATCCCTCCGCTGCGAGCCTCAAAAAGCGCGGCTCTCCGGTCGGGATGTCAGTTAGTTAGCCAAGACGCGACGAAAGAGCCCCACACGCAAAGACGGCTTATCGGGCGCTGCGAAGATGGCCACCTGAAGGTGGCCGCTACAGTAGCGTGCCGAATGGGATAGATCAGGCTTTGGGGAGGGGTTCGGGCATTACGTAGCCGGAGGTGGCGGGGAGGCCGGCGCGTTCGAGCTGGACGGTTACGTGTTCGATGGAGAATTGGGCGGAGAGTTGATGCTTGATGGCGGAGAGAATTTTTTCGCACTGGTCCATGTGCATATCGGGGATGCGGGCGTGGCAGCTTAGCGCGATGTGATTGCCGCCGAGAGACCAGATATGGATGTCGTGGACTTCGGCGACATGTTCGATGGCGAGAATGGCGCGAGCGACTTCTTCGACGCGCGTTTCGCGAGGGCGGCCTTCAAGGAGAATGTGGGTGGACTCGCGCAGGATGCCGGTGGAGGAGTAGAGGACCAGCAGGCCGATGGCGAGACCGAGGAGCGGATCGATCCAGTGCGCGCCGGTATATTTCATGATGAAGGCGCCGACGATGATGGCAATGTTGGAGAGGGCGTCACCGAAATTGTGGACGAGGATGCTGCGGAGGTTGAGATCGGCGTGACCTTTGATCAGGGAAAGCGTGATACCGCCGTTGACGCAGAGGGCGGCGAGAGATGTCCAGATCATCCAGCTTTCGACGACGGCGACGGGGGAGCGCAGGCGCTCGATAGCTTCGTAACCCAACCAGAGCGATAAAACGACGAGAATGAGGGCGTTGGTGAAAGCCGCGAGTGTGCCGGCGCGGTGATAGCCGTAGGTGCGTTCGCTGTCTGCGGGGCGCTGGGCCCAGCGCATGGCAAGCCAGGAAATGCCAAGAGCGGGGACGTCGGAGAGATTGTGTACGGCGTCGTTGAGGAGGGCGACGGAATGTCCGAGGATGCCGCCGAAGATTTCTGCGACGACGAGGCCGAGAGTGGCGACCATGGCCCAGGCGAGAACGGAAGGGCGCATAGGTGGATGGGCATGGGAGTGTCCGGCATGGCCGTGATCGTGGTCGTGAGCATGTGCGTGTTCATGGGTGGGCGCGCAATTGATGGCCGGGCCGTGATCATGCGCATGGTCGTGCATGGAAATATTCTACGAGAATTGCACGGAGCGTGCAGCGGCGCAAACAGAGGTTGTTATTGGGCACTATGACAACAGGGAGGAGCGAATGCGTTGACGCTCCCTGGATTGACTGCCAGTATCGGGAAAGGCGCGGAGCAGAGGCGAAGTGTCTCTGTTCATGGGATGCGGGGGGAAGTCCGCCGGCGAAGATGACGAATCCGATAGCGAAGTTGAGCTTCTGGGGAGTGCGCGGCTCCACGCCGACAGTCGATCCGGCAACGTGGCGCTATGGCGGGAATACGCCGTGCCTGGAACTGGTGGCGCCGGACGGTTCGCAGATTATTCTGGATTGCGGAACGGGACTGAGGACGCTGGGAAGCCGCTGGGGCAATGGTGGCGGCGAAGTGGGGCACCCGGAAGAAACGCATATTCTGGTGACGCATTATCATTGGGATCATATACAGGGCTTGCCTTTTTTCTCGCCGCTGTATGATGAGAAAAACCAATTCCAGTTTTACAGCTTCCGGTCAAAATTTCTGGGACGCGACTCGCTGCGGCAGGTGTTTGAAACGCAGATGGCGTTGCCGTATTTTCCCGTGGATTTTTCGGCGATGAGCGCGCGACGAAAGTTCCGCGAAGTGGAAGGCGGCGAGGAATTCGCGATTGGGAGCAACCGGGTGTCGACGCAGTGGTTGAACCATCCGCAGGGCTGCCTGGGATACCGGATTGAGACGCCGGCGGGCGTGGTGGTGTACGCCACGGATAATGAGCCGGGAGACGCGAAGCTGGGCAAGAGTTTGCGGGAGCTGGCAGAAGGTGCGGACATCCTTATTAATGATGCGCAGTTTACGGCCAAACAATTGGCGACGAACCGCAAGGGCTGGGGGCATTCTTCGTGGAACGAAGGCGTGAAGCTGGCGCGGGACGTGGGCGCGAAGACGCTGGTGCTGTTTCATCACGATCCGGATTCGACGGACCGGATGGTGGATGAGTTGCTGCGCGAGGCGCGGGAAGAATTTGATTCGGTGTTTGCGGCGAGCGAAGGAATGGTGATTACGCTGGGCGCTGCCGGCGAGCCGGTGCAGGCGCATATGCCGGGATCGCGGACGACGTTTCGAAGAGAGGCGCACTTTCGCGCGAACGTGACGGGGCTGACGGCGGAGGGGCAAAAGTTTGAGGAAGACACGGTGGTGCGGGACTTGTCGCTGCAAGGGGCGCTCATTTCGTTGAAGCATAGCCCGCGGATCCAGTCGGAGCTGCAGGTGACGATGGAGACGCCGGGCGCGGACGGTGTGCAGGAAATGAAGTTGCGGGGGTACGTGGTGCGGATTGAGGAAGGCGCTGAAAAGGGGACGACCGCGGTGGGCGTGGTGTTTACGGATTAAGGCAGAGTCAAACGGGGATGGCCACCTGATCCTTCGCCTAGCTCAGGACGAGGGGTGGCCGCTACAGTGGGACTGTAGGCGTGCTAGTTCAGTTCGGAAAGCTTTTTGTCTAGGAACGCTAAGGCCGCTTCTAGCGACTTGCGGTGATTTGGATTTGTAGCGCTTTCCAGGTCATTCACGATACGAGTACGGGAAAGCTCCAAACCTTTGCGTTCCAGGTCGACGCGAATTTGTTCTGGGGTTCGCTGACCTCGGGGTAGTTCTCGCGGCGCGAGTTTCTTTTCTTCAACTTGGGATTCCACGTCTTTGCTCTCCCATCCTCTAGCCATAGTCTATTTTGACACATATTCCGCTAGAGAATCGATCTTCTAATTTATGTCGCTACCGCTGTTGGTGGTGCACTAAGCGCGAGCTGCGTGGGCGCGGGTCTTCACATCCGGTGGAAACAAGGTTGGCACGGCCGCGCGAATGGAGTTGTCGGCGAGGCGTGCGAAGCGTTCGGCAAAGAAACCGTCGTAGGAAAACTCGGCAATATGGTCGGCCCAGCGAACGTGAACCAGCCAGCGGTCTTCGACCGGCAAGACCATGAGAGAAGAGATTTCGAGAGCAGGAATAACGACCAAGGGCTTGAAGTGCCGGTCGAGCGCCCAAATATGAGTGGGCGAAATGAACAGGCGAACTTCCGCGGATGGAGCATTGCCTGGTTGGTAGTCGCCGCCACTAACGACGGTGGAGGCGCCGAGTTCATGAGCTTTGCGGTCAGTATCCGATTCAGTTTCAGCGGGAGGGAGAAGAATAGAGAGAAGGAACATGGCCAATCCGAAAATGGCGGTGATATAGCCGCTCCAGAGGCTGAGGGGGAGAACAACGAGAGCGGCGCCAAAGATGCCGAGGGCGATGCGAAGGGCGCCCCAGGCTTGTTCGTTACGGTGAAGCTGAAGAAGTTTCGGGAAGCGCTGGAAAAGGAGAAAGAGTCCCGCACCTGTAAACGCCTTGAGGCGGTGGTAGAAGGTGCCGTCGGCGGTAGCGATGGCTGTAGGGGTAGCGCTCATGTGCTGTACTGATGGCCACCATTGTACATCAGGGAAGCAAGCCTGGAACGTCTCTCATTATGGCGAAGGCGCGACGAAACAGGGGGGATGGTAATTGGGCTAAGGAGCGGGGGAAAAGTCGCGGAGGCGGGCGACGGCGGCGGCATCGAGACGTTGAATGAGGGCGACAACGAGATCGACGGTGCGATCGTAATCGGCGCGATTGATGATGCCGTTGTGACCGTGAGTGTAGCGGGTGGGTACGACGATGGTGACGGTGGGAACGCCGCCATTACTTTTCTGGATTTCGGCGGCATCGTCGCCGTAGATAACGATGAGTTCGTCTTGCAGCGGAATGGATTTTTCGTGGGCGGTCTGACGAACGATCGCGACGAATTTGTGATTGGGGAGTTCGCTGGTGTTATAGAGAAAAATGCCGGGACCTGCGCCCAGAACTTCCTGAGCTTCATCGAGCTTGGTGCCGGGAATGTCGCGGGTGACGCCCGCTTCGAGGGCAATGGCAACGTCTGGTTTTATTTCTTCGGCGGAAGTGTGGGCGCCGCGCAGGCCGATCTCTTCCTGAACGGTGGCCGCGTAGAAAAGTTGATTGGAATGGGGATTGTGAGCGAAGCGGCTCATGACGTCGAGAAGGATAGCGCATCCGGCTCGATCGTCCCAAGCTTTGCCCAGATAATTTCTGGTGCCGTTGAGAATGGCGAATGGGGAGTCGGGAACGATGGGATCGCCAGGCTGAATGCCCAGGTCGGCGATTTCGTCGGAATTTTTTGCGCCGAGGTCGAGATAGATAAGGTCGCGAGTGTTGAGGAGTTTGGCGCGCTCGTCGGAAGCAACGAGGTGGGCGTCGCGAAGGCTGGAGACGGCATGGACGGGACCTTTGGAGCCGAAGATGATCCAGCGCTGGCCGACGAGTGCTTCGTCAAGCCATCCACCCAGCATCTGCATAGTGACGTAGCCATCGGGAGTGACGCGCCGAACCATGGCGCCGAGTTCGTCCATGTGGGCGTCGAGCATGATGCGCGGGCCGCTGTTGCCTTGTGCGGCGATGACGGAGCCGAGGCCGTCGTAGGAAATGTGGTCGGCGAGCGGGGTCATGCGTTCGACCATAATTTTGCGGACCGGCTCTTCGAAACCGGGAGGCCCGGGAGCTTCGGACAAAAGTTGCAGGAGTTGCGCGGTTTGATCCTGCGCGGGAGTGGGGAGGCAACAAGTGCTAAAGAGAAAAGCGATGGGAAGAATTCTGAAGGCGAAGGGTCTTGTTGAGGACATAGCAACTCCCAGAGTTGAAAAAAATGGCGAAGCGAGCGTGGAGCATTTTGTCGCTGGGAACGGGATGACGTCAAGTGATGAGGAGGATGCGGAATTAGTTTCCTATTTGGTTTTCGATTTAACGTTCGCATGGACGCGATTCGTGGAGACCCAAAGAGCACAGCCAGGAATGCCTGTGCTACGGGGTGGCGTCAAATGAGCAGCAGAGCTGTGAATTGCGGAAACCTAGATGTGGGAGCACTGGCCACGCGGACAGGGGGGCTGTACTTGGGGACTGTAATGCTTTTGGAAATTGGGGCGGAGAGAGGAGATGGGAAAAGGAAGGCGAGTGGGTATCGTAGGGAGAGCTGAATCCGGGCCAAAAATCGCACACGCTCCTAAGGGGAATCGCCATGAGGAACCCGCTCGTCCTCGCTACGCTGGGAATTTTATTAGTTGCTGCTGGATGTGGTGGTGGAGGTTCTTCGTCTGGAGGCGGGGGCGGAACACAGCCGCAATCGATCGCGGTGACTTTCGCCGCGGCACCACCTGCGACGTTGCTAGTGGGAGCCACGGCAAATATGGCGGCCATGGTGTCGAACGACACGGCGAGCAAGGGCGTGAACTGGAGTTGCACACCATCGCTGGCGTGCGGCACGTTTGATCCCCCATCCACGGCGAGCGGGTCGATGACGGCTTATACCGCGCCTGTAGCGGTACCGACCGGCGGAAGTGTAGTGATTACGGCGTCGTCGGTAACCGACAATACGAAGACCGCGAACGGCACGGTGACCATTCCTGTGCCATCGATAACGATTACCACGCCGGCGCCAAGCTCATTGCCGATAAGCACTGCGGTGTCGATCGCGGCGACGACGGTGAACGATCCAGCCAATCCCTCGGTGAATTGGAGCTGCACGCCGGCGGCAGCTTGCGGGACATTTAGTGTGGCGTCGACAGCGAGCGGGGCAGCGACTTTGTACACCGCGCCGGCGACGATACCGGTGGGCAACAGCGTGACGCTTACGGCCACTTCGGTTACGGACAATATCAAGACGGCGAATGAGACGGTGACGATTACGCCGCCAGTCGTGGGAATTACCATCACGACCGCGCCGCCGGTAACGCTGCAGACCGGCCTGACGGCTTCGGTGGCGGCTACCACAACAAATGATGCCGGAGGCATGGTGACGTGGAGCTGTGCGCCTGCGGGGACGTGCGGTTCGTTCAGCGTGTCGCCCACAGCGAGTGGGGCGGCGACGGTGTATACCGCGCCGGCAGCAACGCCTTCGGGAGGATTGGTTACGATTACGGCGACGTCGGTGACGGATACAACCAAGACGGCAAGTGCTGTAGTGATGGAGAACATGCCAGCGACAAACGCGACGCTGAAGGGACAGTATGCGTTTTTGGTTACGGCGCCGGCATCAACGCGCGGAGTGACGACGTTTGCGGGAAGCGTGACGCTGGATGGAAATGGCGGAGTGACGGGCGGAATAGAAGACGTAGTGTCTACGGGATATTTCGATCTGGCGGATCCGATATTGGTAACGGTTCCTGCGAATATGCCGAATACGTCGAACTATGCAGTGGATGCCAGCGGGCACGGGACGTTGCGGATGTGCACCACGAATGGGGAAACGCTGGATGTCAGTTTCGTCCTGACCTCGGCGCAACATGCGCAGATCATCGAGGCGGGAGGCGATCCGGGAAGCGGAACGCTGGATATGCAAACGCCGGCGCAGGGCGGGTTCGCGGCTTCGCAGCTATCCGGTGCGTACGCGTTCACGGTGGACGGAGTTGATCGGTCGAATGCGACGACGCTGATCGCGATGGGTGGAGTGTTCGTGGCAAACGGCAGTTCACAGGTGAGCGGCACAATTGATGTGAATCAAGCCGGCACTTTCGTGAGCAAGGCGATGACCGGATCGATAAGCACTGGGCCGGATGCTAATGGGCGCGGACAGATTGTGTTTGCCCCGACGAATCCACAACCCACGCGGACATTTACCTTTTACATCGTCAATTCGAAGGTGCTGCGGTTCATTGAAGATGACAGCGTGGACTACACCGGTGGAAGCGCATACGCGCAGGGAGCGGCGGCAGCTTCGCTTCTGGGGAACTACGTTTACCGGCACGGCGGATGGACGACGACTTCGCGAACGGTGGCTGCGGGACAATTTGCGGCGACTGCGGGAAGCGTGACTGGTGGCATAAGCGATGCAAATACGTTCGGGTCGCCGACGGTGCCGAGCGTGGGCAAAGCGGTGAGCGGCACATACAGCATTACGGCGAATCTGGACACCACGGTGAGCGGGACGGCGACGTTGACAGACGCGGCGGGAGCATCGATGTTTAACCTCTATATGGTGGATCCGACGCTGAACATCCTGGATCCGAACAATACGAGTGGGAACGGTGGGGCGTTGCTGCTGCACACGGACGCGGCACTGGTGGGAACAGGAATGGTGCTGCCGCAGAGTGCAACGGGGACAACGACGTTCAGCGGAAATTATGCGGTGAGATTGCAGAACGCGATTACCGGAACGACGCCGGACGAAGTGGACCTGGTGGGCATCGCCACGGCGAGCGGCAGCGGCGTGTTTGCGAATGGCCTGGCGGACTACGACGAAAATGAAACCTTCAACGCGTCAACCATGTTTGGAGCGGGATTAACCGGGACGTTTGCGGCCGACAACAAAAACGTGGGGCACTACACGGGAGGATTCGTGGTTACGCCTCCAGTGAATGGGTATCCGTTTTTCCCGAGTACGACGGCGCCGACGAGTTTTGGAGTCTCGATTTATGAGGCGAGCGGGACGCAGGCGTTTGTGGTGGAGACGGACACGGCGGCGACTGTGGATGGGGAGTTGGTGCTGCAGCAGTTGCCGTAGAGTTGGCATGTGCGAGAGCGGTGGTGTTTGCCGCGACGCTGAGGTATAGGCTCTTCGAGTTGAGTTGATATG
>JBAVNY010000793.1:0-2410 GCA_049691535.1 Candidatus Acidiferrum sp. | reverse complement strand
ACGCGAGTCACGGGGATTTGCAAACGACGATGCAGAGTCTGGTGGGAATTTACCGGACGCGCGAGGACCTGCAGAAGGCTTTGGTGGAATTGGGCAAGCTCAATGAACGGTGGACGCACACTAGCGTGGAAGGTTCGCGGATGTTTAATCCGGGTTGGCATTTGGCGCTGGATTTGAAATCGATGCTGACGATTTCGGAGGTGGTGGCGCGGAGTGCGTTGGTACGGGAGGAGAGCCGCGGGGCACATAGCCGGATTGACTTTCCGGAGCTCAGTGCGGACTGGGGCGCGAAGAATAACATCGTCAAGGGAGGGGCTTCAGGGATGACGCTGCGGCAGGATGTGAAGCCTGCATTGCCGGCGGATTTGCAGCAGGTATTGGCTGAGGATAAGGGATGAAGCGGGGAATGGGCGGTTCGGCCGTGGATATGCGGAGTGTGTTATCTAAGCCCCGCGCTCTCGGAGAGGTGGCTAAAGAGTGAGGCAAAAGCAAAAGATTTAACACAGAGGGCGCAGAGGTGGGAGCACCGAGGTCACGGAGATTTGGGAGCTTTTGGCTTGCTGCGACGCCAATCCAGATCGGGCTCGGAGTTTAGAAGTGGAAACGCCATGGAAAACGTTGGTTCCTGTGGAGGCTGGGCGCGAATATGTTGCGCTGTTGAGTTATCTGCCACTGCGGTCGTATCTCAAGATCCCGTTGTTCGCTCGTTTCAGTTACGCGGTTCAGCGGCAGATGCTTGTGAGTGCGGGAGCCATGGGTTATTCGATGCGGGCGAAGTTGTTGAGCCGGCAATTCTGGACACTGTCGGTGTGGGAAAGTGATCGCGCGTTGATGGAGTTCGTGGCGAAGGTGCCACACGGTGAAATAATGAAGGCTTTGGCGCCGCATATGGGCGCCACGGCTTTCACTCGTTGGAAGATACTGGGCTCGGACATTCCTCCGCGGTGGGATGATGCGGACCGGCGCTCAGCACAGGGGAGCTAGGCTATGGCCGATGCGGTGCTCAACGTCTTTCGCGGCGACAAGAATGGCGGCGCGGCGGTCGATTATAAGGTGCCCATTGCACCAGGAATGGTGGTGCTGGATGCGCTCCACTACATTCAGGGACATCTTTCCCAGGATCTGGCAGTGCGGTGGAACTGCAAGGCGGGCAAGTGCGGTTCGTGCTCCGCGGAAGTAAATGGAAAGCCACGGCTCACCTGCAAGACGCGTATGGACGCGCTGCCCAAGGATGAGCCGATTACGGTGAGACCGCTGAAAACATTTCCAGTGATTAAAGATCTGGTTACCGACGTTTCCTGGAACTACCAGGTGAACAAGAAGATTCCACCGTTTCAGCCGAAGCCTGGGACCGACTGGAAGTTTGATCAAGAAGATGCTGACCGGGTGCAGGAATTTCGAAAGTGTATTGAGTGCTTCTTGTGCCAGAACGTTTGCCACGTTCTGCGCGATCATGACAAAAAGGCGCAGTTTGGCGGGCCGAGGTTTTTTGTGCGCGTAGCGGGACTAGAGATGCATCCGCTGGATGGAGTTTCGCGCCTCAAGATGTTGAAGGACGAACTGGGGCTGGGCTACTGCAATATTACGAAGTGTTGCACGGAAGTTTGTCCCGAGGACATCCATATCACCGACAATGCCATCATTCCGCTGAAGGAGCGCGTTGTGGACCAGTATTACGATCCGCTGGTGTGGATTGCGCGAAAGATCCGCGGAGCGCCGGATAGCTAGAAGCCAGGCGCTACGGAAGGAGGCCATATGGATCTGAAGCTGAAGACCATCTCCAAATCGGGAATCGGCGAGGCTATCGCCAAAGCGGAGTTGTATCGATATTTGAATGAACCGGAAGAGGCGGAGTCGATTTGCCGGGATATTCTGGTGGCCGATCCGAATCATATGCTGGGATTGCGAACCTTGGGGCTGACCATCACCGACCAGTTCACCGGTGGTCCTGGCGATCGTTACGCCGAGGTGGAAAAAATCTTTCAAGGATTGAAAGATCCGTACGAGCGGAACTACTACACCGGTTTGCTCTGCGAGCGTCGCGTGAAGGCGCAATTGCGCGCTGGCCGCGCGCCACATACGTTACTGCCACTGCTGGAGCGAGCGCTGCAATGTTTTGCGGAAGCGGAACGAATTCATCCTCCCGGCAACGACGATGCGATTTTGCGTTGGAATCGATGTGTCAGGCTGTTGCAGAGCCAGCCGGAGTTTGAGTCGGAAGAGATTGCCTCACTGGAAGCTTGGGATAGTCCGCCCGCCTGAAGGAAAACAGAAAATTCAACCCTCAGCGGATGAAGCCGGTCGATAGCAGGCCCCTACGGCACGGCTAAACTGGCTGCGGAAAAATGGCAGGAGTGAACCTGCTCCGATGTTTGGAGAGTGCCTGGGTTGACGCCGGGCGGGGCAAGCC
>JBAVNY010000792.1:0-7233 GCA_049691535.1 Candidatus Acidiferrum sp. | reverse complement strand
GATCCACTCCACCAACTCATCGTCGCTGGCATTGGCGCGCAGTAGGCTGCGCAGGTCGCGATCTTCTTTGCTGAACAAGCAGGTTCGCAGTTTGCCATCCGCCGTCAGCCGAATACGAGAACACGCCCCGCAAAAAGCCTGTGTGACCGGAGCAATCAAGCCAATTTCTCCCGGGGCTCCATCCGCGAAGCGATATTTGCGAGCCGTTTCGCTCTTTTCGTGGGGCATTTGCTCCAGCGGCCATTGAGCATGGATGCGTCGAAACACTTCCGCCGCCGGCACCAGCAAGTCTCGCGACCAGTGCCGATCGGCGTCCAGCGGCATAAATTCGATGAACCGCATGATCACGTCGCGCTCTCTGGCAAACGCGGCGAACGCTTCGACTTCGTCTTCGTTGAATCCACGTACTAACACCGCATTCACTTTTGCTGGCGCCAGCCGTGTCTTTTGCACCGTTTCGATGCCGCGCATCACCGAATCATAGGTGCGTGTGCGGGTGATCTTCTGAAATTTGATGGGGTCCAGGGAATCCAGACTGATGTTGATGCGGTGCAGGCCCGCCGCCATTAACTTCTCACAGCGTTCCGCCAGCAGGTGGCCATTGGTGGTCATCGACAAATCTTGCACGCCGATTTCGGTGAGCCGCGCGATGAAGTCTTCCAATCCTTCGCGCACCAGCGGTTCGCCGCCAGTAATACGTACCTTCTTAATTCCGAGTCCAACAAAAATGCGCGCGAGGCGCTCGAGTTCTCCCCAAGAAAGAATTTCGTCGTGCGCGCGGTAATTCTCTGGATCAGCCGACCGGCAATATACGCAGCGAAAATTGCAGCGGTCCGTGACGGAAATCCGCAAGTCGGTAATTTGCCGGCCAAATTTGTCGTACAGGCTCATGTGAAGACCCCAAAAACAAGAAACCCGATTCGCACAATGGAATCGGGCTCACTTCGAAAATACGCACATTTTCGAAGACTGGCTCCTTTCCAAGCACGGGAGGCCCAAGCGTTTCCGCCTGAACCCTCGGCAACCTCCAAGGCTGCCTCGCCCCACCGCCTTAGGTTGTCGCTCCTTTAGGCCGGCGGGATCGGAGTTTACCCACTTAGACTACGCGCCTTCGCAAAACGATGCAATTCAGGCTTCTTCGCGGCGCTCTACACCCCGTTCCCGCTCGCGACTGTGATACAGTTTGCTAAAACCATGCGAATCTTCATCTTGGGTGCAGGGGCCACCGGTTCCCTCCTCGCGCAGCTCCTCGAACGCCAAGGCCATATCGTTTGGTGCGGTGACCGCGACCCTATTCGTGCCCGCCGCTTTCTGGGCAAGAAATCCATTATTCCGGTAACCAAGGTCAACGCCCGCAACCTGCACGGAATCGTGCGCGCTGCTCGTGATTGCCAGTTGATCGTCAACGCTTCCGCGTCCGTGTTCAACAAGATCGTGCTGCGTGCCGCGTTGCGCCTGCGCGCGCATTATGTCGATCTCAGCTCGCATCTCACCAACAATCCGTTTAAGCCCGAGCAGTTTGCCTACGACAAAAAGTTTCAGGAAAAGCGTCGCACTGCGCTCATCAATACTGGCGCTGCGCCTGGCCTGACCAATCTGCTCGTCAAGCGTGCCGCCGACCAGCTTGACGAAGTTCTCTCTGTCCAGATCCGCCTGTATGAAAGCAGCGAAAGTGACGACCCCATTTCGCAATGGTCGCCGGAAGTCTCCTTCGACGAAGCCATTTCCAATCCGCGGATCTACCGAAATAAGACGTTTTCTCTGGCTAAGCGTTTCTCGGAACTTGAGAAGTTTCGTTTTCCCGATCCCATCGGCCCGGCCACCGTGGTGCTCGCGGCTCAGGACGAAGTCGCCACGCTTCCTCGGTTCATTCCCATGCAATCGCTCGACGTAAAAATCGGCGGCAATGAATTCGACCGGTTACGGCGTTGGCACAAACAGGGAAAATTGTCGCGTTCGCGTGGTATGGAGCGCGGGCACTTTCCCGAAACATCGTCTCCACGAAAAATTGCGGCGCTCATCCGGCGAGGTATTTTGCAGAATGCGCGCTTCGCTGCTTCGGTGCTGGTGCGCGGCGTGATTCATTCAAACAAAGGGGATGACGAGCATCTGCTCATCCGCAGCGACGCCATGTTTCCAACTCTCTACCAGATTCGCCGCCAGGGACGGTATGTCACACCCGTCGCCTATGCCACGTCGCACGTTGCCGAACTTTTCATCAAGAATTTTCCGCAGGGAATTCACGGAGTATTTGCCCCCGAAGCGCTACCTGAAGATTCCCGCCGCGCGATTCTCGCCGGGCTCCGCAAACATGGAGTGAAACTCACGCACAAGATCGTGCGCATCAAGCCAGACGAAAGCTTGGAAGAAGAGCTCTAAATTCGCGAATTCTAAAGAGTGTTAGAGCAGGTACCAGTGTTCGGGAACGGACTTATCGTTGCGAGGTTAACGGCCACGCCAAGGATAAGCGCAGCCGTCCTTCGTACCGCGGTGAAGAACGAGAGGCTGGCAACTAGTGACGTCGCCATGCCCACAAGACCACCTGCATTGTAGTCCGAATCCCGAGCTAAAAGGCGAGGAGATTTAGCAGCAGCGACTCGGGCGCGAATATTTGCGGTTCAGTTGCTCGACGTAGAACTGCTCGGGGGTAAGCACAGCCGCATTGCCATTCCGCATGGCGCAACGCACATACGTCTCGTACGCCGCATCGCCGCTCCATTGACGCAAGCCATGCCAGCCTATCCGCGCTCCGCAGCGAAGCTGCTGCCAGAGTTGCCGCATCAGTCCGCCTCCGCCCACTGCGTCGCCACATATGGCGTCTCCTGCAGCGCCGGCTTCCTGCTCGCCGTGAGGATGCGATACCACTGCGCCGCCGCTTCCACGACCAACACCAGAATCATCGCCGCCAGTACCGCCGTAACACCCGCATCCAGTCGCTGATTAAATATCACCCGCTGCGTTTCCACAATTTTCGCAGCAGGAATTTTGCCAGACGCAATTTGTGCCGCAAGCGCGCTGGCATACGACAAGAATCCGATGCGCGGATTCGCGCTGAATATTTTCTGGTAACTACCGGTCATGGTGATAATCACCAGCCAGATCATCGGCACCAGCGTCACCCAGATCCATTTCACCCGGCCCATCTTCAACAGCACGGTCGTTGCCACCGCCAAAGCGACCGCTGCCAGCAATTGGTTCGAAATCCCGAATAGCGGCCACAGCGAATTGATTCCCCCCAGCGGGTCTACAACGCCCTGGTACAGAAAATATCCCCACATGCCCACAATCAGAGCGCTCGACAGCAAAATTGCCGGCATCCAATTCATCCGCCCCAGGGGCTTCCACACCCGACCACCCAACTCCTGCACCATGAACCTGCCCACGCGTGTGCCCGCATCCAGCACCGTAAGAATAAATAGCGCTTCAAACATGATCGCGAAGTGATACCAGATACTCAGCAGGCGTTCTCCCCCCAGCGTGTTCGAAAAAATCTGCGCCATGCCCACCGCCAGTGACGGCGCTCCTCCGGCACGATTCAATAACGTTTGTTCTCCCACGGAGTGCGCCAGGCCGGTCATCGTCGCCGCAGTTAGCGGATAGCCCCAACTCGAAATGGTCTGAGCAGCGGCCTCGGGTGTGGCGCCCACAATCGTCGACGGGCTATTGATTGCGAAATAGATGCCCGGGCTCATGGCGCACGCGGCCACCATGGCCATCACACCCACAAAAGATTCCAGCAGCATGGCGCCGTAGCCGATAAAGCGCGCATGCCCTTCACGCTGGATCATCTTTGGCGTGGTACCGCTCGAGATCAACGAATGGAATCCGCTGATTGCTCCACAGGCAATGGTGATGAAACAAAATGGAAAGATTTTCCCCGCGAATACCGGCCCGCTTCCATCCACAAATCGCGTCAACGGAGGCATCAGCACTAGTGGCCGCACCAGCAGAATTCCCGCCGCGAGCGAAAAGATCGCTCCCGCCTTGATGAAGGCGCTCAAATAATCACGCGGCGCAAGCAGCAGCCAAACCGGCAAGGCCGAGGCCGCGAAGCCATACGCAATCAAACAAAATGCCAGCGTGACCCCGCTTAACGTGAATACTCTTGCCCAGGAAGGCGAATCGGCCACCCACTGCCCCGCCACCACCGCGAACATCACCAGCGTCACGCCAATCACTGACGCTTCCAACACTCGCCCCGGCCGGAAGAACCGCAAATACACGCCAAGCAGAAGCGCAATCGGGATAGTCGCCGTCAAGGTAAACGTCGCCCACGGCGAACTCTTCAGCGCGTTCACAATCACGAGCGCCACCACGCCCAGCAGGATGATCATGATGGCCAGAACGGCAAGCTGCGCGATGATCCCGCCACGCTTACTTATTTCATCGCGCGCCATTTCGCCCAACGTTTTCCCATCGCGGCGAATCGAACAGAACAAAATCACGAAGTCCTGCACGCACCCCGCGAACACTGCTCCCACAATCAGCCATAGCGTTCCCGGCAAATAGCCAAACTGCGCTGCCAGAGTCGGCCCCACCAGAGGACCAGGGCCCGCAATGGCTGCAAAGTGGTGGCCAAACAACACCCATTTGTTGGTCGGCACAAAGTCGCGTCCATCATCGTGCCGCTCCGCAGGAGTAGCGCGCGTATCGTCCAACGCCAGGACTTTCGCGGCGATAAACGCGGAATACAAGCGATACGCTACCAGGTAAAAGCAACCCGCCGCTAACACGAACCAGGTTGCGTTGATGGGTTCGCCGCGATGCAACGCCACGGTGCTCAGCGCCACTGCGCCCACAGTCGCTACTGCGATCCACAGCAGAACCTTGGCAGTTTTCTTCACAAACCTTCCTTCCACCGCGTTTCAATCTACGGAATGCTCGTGAATTCCAGCAGCGGGTACAATTCCTTCCACAGTTTTGCCAAATCCTTCACGAAGACGCGTGTCGTCGCGCACTCGGGTACCATTTTCTTGCGCACGATCCACGCCCGGATCTTCTTCCAGTGCTCCGACTCGGTAGGCCAGCCTTCGCGTTTCGTCCAATCGCCCTTTTGCGTTTCGTACCAGTAGCTCTCGTACCGGCGGCCCAGCCGCCTTTTCTGTTCCTTCACCCATTGCGGATTTTCAGCCACGCGCGGCGCCGCAATCATGGCCAGCTTCGATTCCCGGCGCTTCGCCCCACAATAAATTCGGAAGCCCGCCGTCACGCAATCCACCGCCAGCGATACATAGAGTTGGCCGTTTTCGCGTTTCTCGGGCGACGGGTGCTGGAATTTCAGGTACATCTGCGGCTTATACAAGGTTTTGTCTTTGGCAAAACGTATGTCGCGATTGATACGCGAAAAATTCTTTCCCGTTTTTCCGTTGATGTCGAAGCGCTCGTCGATTTCCAGAATCGCGGGCGTCACCTCTTCCAGTAGCTGCCGAAATGGCTTTACGATGCACTCCTGATAGCGTTCGCGGTTCTCGTCCATCCACGCTTTGTGGTTATTTCTTTTCAATTGGCGAAAAAACTGAAAAGTCTCCGGCGTGAATACCGGCTGCGCGATTCTCGTTCCCATGGTCTCTTCCTCTTGGCGAGACTCAGACTACACCATTCCCATTCCGCGTCAATTGCACTATTCTTTTCCCCGCGCTTCATGACATGCTGCGACGCTGCACAAAATCCTTTAATGGGTGAATCCTTGTCAAAGAACAGTTTTCTTGTCGCTCTGCTAATGACGGCCTTTACGATTCCTTTGTCCGTAGCTGCGGCGCAAACAAAGTCGCCGTCGAAGACCGAGCCTTGGAAGCCCGAAGATGTCATCTACGCGGAGACGATTCCGGATTTCACATTATCTCCGGACACTCGCTGGGTAGCGTGGATCAAGTCCGAAGGCGACAAAGAGAAGGACACCCGTATCTCCAATCTATATCTCTCCAGCATGACCGAAGACCGCGAAATCCAGCTTACCCGCGGCACTGATAACGTTTCCCAGCCACACTGGTCGCCGGACGGCGAGTGGATCGCCTTTCTTAGTTCTCGTCCTCGCCCGCAGGCCAAGCCCGATACCGCTCCGATGCAAATCTGGCTGATCAACTCGCGCGGCGGCGAACCCTTCTTCCTCACCGAACTGGCGCGCGCCCCGTTGCAAGTGGATTGGCTGAACAAAGACACGCTGATCTTCAGCGCGCAGGAAGATTCCACCGCCTTCGAGGCCGCCCAGAAAAAGAAGAAAGATGATTCGGAAGTCGTCGATGATTCGGAACACGAACCACCTGTTCGCCTTTTTTCAATTACTGTGAGAGATAAGAAAATTACCCGCCTTACCAACAACACCGATTGGATTCAGCGCTGCGCCGTATCGAAAGATGGCAAGTACGCGGTGGCTGTCCACGCCAAGAGCCTGCATTACGTTTTTGACCAGAAAGTTCCGCCCGTCACCGTTCTCCACAATCTGTCCGACGGCAGCGAGAAGACCATCTTCACGGAAGGCCGCATGCGCCCCGGCTTGTTCTCATGGGCTCCAGACAATTCGGGTTTTTACGCAGCGGTTCCCTTTTCCAACGATCCCAAGTTCCTCACCGCCAGCATCGAGCAACTTTATTTCTACGATGTTGCACGCGGCAAGGCACAGCAGGTACCCCTCGATTGGGAGAATGGCCTTGGCAACGATCTGCATACCACGAACGATGGTTTCGTGGCTCTTCTCGCCGCGGGGCATCGCTTTGAAGCAGCGCACTACACTCGCGAAAAATCCGGCGACGCATGGAACTGGAAACGCACCTCGATTGGGGGCGATCACGCGCACAACATTTCCTTTTTTGTCGCCAGCGACGACGGCAAGACTTTCGTCTACGAATATTCCACCGCCAGCATCATGCCGCAGCTCTATCGCGCGCAGGTTGACGGCGCGAAAATTACGTCGCCGGTGCAACTCACCAAGCTAAACGAAAAGCTGCTCAAGTCTCGCTCCTTTGCGAAGACGGAAATCGTTCGCTGGCGAGGCGCTAACAATGAAGAAGTGGAAGGCATTCTCTACTACCCCACCAATTACGAAGCCGTGAAAAAATATCCGCTGATTACCGCAATACATGGCGGGCCGGCGGGTTCTGACAAGGATTTCTGGAGTGAAAGCTGGGCCTATCCCATCAATCTGCTGACTCAGCGCGGCACCTTTGTTTTGCGTCCCAATTATCACGGCAGCAACAACTACGGATTGAAATGGGTCGAATCCATCTGCTGCGGCAA
>JBAVNY010000791.1:0-3430 GCA_049691535.1 Candidatus Acidiferrum sp. | reverse complement strand
CAGCCAATCTCCGGTCGCAGCCTGCACCCCCAGCCACACCGCGTTGTTCTTGCCCACCCAACCCGCCGGCAACTCCCCCGTCTTCAGCAAACGCACTTGTGGACTCTTCGCCATTACTCCCGCGACGATCTCCGCCGTCTGATCTACAGACTGGTCATCCACAACTATCACCTCAGAAATCTCTCCCTGTTGTGTCAGTGACGCCACGCACACCGCGATCACTTCTTCTTCATTTCGCGCCGGCACAATCGCAGAGATTCGGGGTGAGATAAAAGCGACAGGTGCCATCAATTTGGTGTGTTTCTGGGCTTTTCGTCGGGGTTTCTGTGCGTTATTATAGCGTTATATGAGCACTGTTCTCCGGAAATTATTCGCTTGGGGCAGCATGGGTTTTGCTGCCGCTGTTCTGGCCTTTTTCACTTTGCCGCACTACCGCCAAGGCGAATCTTCCATCGCCGGCAAAACTGCCGAAAATTTTCCAATGGAGCTAAACGGCAAACCCGCTCATCTCTCGGACCTGCACAACAAGGTTGTCGTCTTGAATTTCTGGGCTAGCTGGTGCCCGCCGTGCATCGAAGAAACTCCCGGTCTGATTCAACTGCAGCAACGCATCGCCTCGCGCAATGGCGTCGTGCTCGGGGTCAGCATCGATGAAGATCCCGCCGCCTACGAAAAGTTTATCGTCGAGAAACATCTCAACTTCCTGACCTACCGCGATCCTTCCAAAAAGATCGCCACCGATTACGGCACGTCCATGTGGCCGGAAACCTACATCATCGATCGCAAAGGCGTCATTCTTCGCAAGATCATCGGCCCGCAGGACTGGAATTCTCCAGACATGTTGGCCTATTTTGACGCAATCTTAGGCCAGTCTTAGTCGCTTCTGTTCTGATTCCTCGCGCGCTTCTCTTAAACAGTCTTTTCTTTTGCGGTTCCCAGCGATTGCTCTGACGTGACGATCTTCGCGCCCGCATCGCTCAATTCCTGAATCACTTTCCCTGTTTCCGCCGGTTGCACCGCGCGCACCAAGTCGCTAATCACCAAGGTTTCGAATCCTCCTTTCAACGCATCCAGCGCCGTAGCTCGCACACAATATTCCGTCGCAATCCCGCTCACGTAAACGCGCTCGACCCCCAATTTCCGCAAGCGCTCTGCAAGTCCAGTCTCTTCAAATCCCGAATACCCAGCGCCATCAACTGTCACGCCCTTGTGCACAACAATGTCGCCCACCTCGGCCCGCAGCGGTGCCATCAATTCCGCACCGGCCGTCCCGCCCACGCAGTGAATCGGCCATGGCCCGCCATTCACCCTGAAGGAACTATGCTGCGCCGGATGCCAATCTTGCGTGTAAACAATCGCCGCTCCACCACGTCGCGCCGCTTCAATATTCTTCTTTAACAGCTCCAGCAGCGACAGCGTATCCGCTGCCGCAAGCGCTCCACCCTCGCAGAAATCGCGTTGTACATCCACAACAACCAACGCACTTTTCACCATCGTTCACAGCCCTCTTCGCTAGCTCTCGTGGTAATCCATCAAAATCAATCCAATAATCACGAAGCACACCGGCCACACCCACGCCAAATATTTTCGCGTCTTATTTTCTTCCGGTAATCGCAGTTCCAGCCACCGCGACCATCCCGCCACCACCGCGAACAGCGCCAGCGGCGTGTGGCTCAACTCCACCAGCATCGCGTCCTTCACATTGCTGAGCTGGTGCGTGTGCGTCAGCAAAACGATTCCACCCACCGCACACACGCCGGGAAAAACCAGCGCCGCCGCATGCGATTTCACGCGCCCCGTCTCCACGCCATACTGAAAAATCGCGAACACAATAATCAGCACCACCGCCGCACGATGCTGCAACACGTCGCTTACCGCAAAGCTCTCCCAGAATCCATTCGGCCCCAGCGGCCAATTCTCCGGGTCCGCCCGCAAAAAGAGAAACACCGCCAATCCCAGAAAAATCAGCGGCCACGCCTTGGCCCAAGAGAAATACCGGCTCCGCGAAAGCACCGCCAGAATCCCCATCAAAAATACAATCAGTCCTGCCCAATTATGGTTGTACTCTGACCACGCGATATCCGCAGGCGTCGTCGTCTCCGCTGCAAATTGTCCCGGCACAAATGCCGACGGTAACGTCCGGCCCTCTACCGCCGCTTGTTTGTACGTTTCCCTCGTCGACGCCGACAGTTCTTTCACGTTCGGGCTTGCAAAGCGCGGCATGCGCGGCCCGTAACGCATAGCGATTTCGTGCAGCGTGACACGATCGTCGGGCAAATCCGCACCCGGTGGTTGCGAGGTCAGTGAAGCCGCCGCCAAAATCACCGTAAGCCCGATCCCGATTTCCACTTCTCCAAAACGCAGCAAGCTTTTCGCAACGTCGGGCTGCCCATTATTCATCCCACGCACGATATAAAAGTTCGCGGCACCCAGCAGCAGCAAGCACCCGAACAGCGCAATCTTCGTCGACACCATGATGCCGTACGAAGTTCCCCACAACGCGGCCCACGAACCCACATACACCCAGCTCATCGCCAGCCCCGCGCCAAACAAAGCCGCCACGCTGACCTGCGCGAGCCGCGAAAAATTCCTCGCAATTTCTGACTTAGCCGGCCTGTCCGCAAAGCGTCGCATCGCAAACAACAAATAAGGTAGCCCGCCAATCCACGTAGCCGTCGCCAGATAATGTAACAACGTGAATCCCACCAGATAGGCGCGCCCTTCCATGCGCGAAGCCGAGTGGCTCGTTAAAACCGACGCCGCAATCATCAGCCCCGCAGGCACCAACACCAGTGGATTCACCGTGCGTTGCAAGCCACGCGGCCAAAGGAAAATCACCAACCCCGCAACAACCGCCAGCCCTCCCGCAACCACAAAGTTCGCACCCACTACATCGCGCAACGGAATTTCCGCCGAAGATGTAAGCACCAGCGAATTGGTGATTACGAAGAATAATTGCGAAAGCGCCAGCCCTAGTGCGCTCCAGCGAATCAACTTCCAACTCGCCTGCAACAGTCCTTCCGGCCGCAGTTCTTCGCTTCGCGCCGCCAGCAACAGAAACGAAATTCCGCCCATCGTCACCGTCTGGCAAATCAGTATCGCCGCGCGCAGCAACACCACAAGAAATCCAAAGATGCCCAGCAGTTGATATATATTGAACATTTTCTATCGGCTTACGAACCGCTTACCGTGAACGGAATTTCTCCCCGCGTGATGTGTCCATCCGGCGCCAGCACCTGCCAGCGAATCCGGTACGCCCCAGCCTTGAGTCCCGTCGCCTTCGCCGACATCACATCCGGCGCACTCTGTTTCTCCATCGTCAATTCCATATTTGAATTGTCGGGCAGCAACAATTGCAGCTTGGAGCGCGTCGCATCCACCCGCACGTTGTAGCGCAATCTGATTGGAACATCCGGCCCCTTCACCGTAC
>JBAVNY010000790.1:0-3861 GCA_049691535.1 Candidatus Acidiferrum sp. | reverse complement strand
GCCTTCTCCCTTATAGACGCTCCGAAACCCTCAGCGGTAACCGCAAATTCTCCGATGCAATTTGTGGTTCCTAAAGACCCCTCTGAGCTCCTAGATTAGCTCCATGCCTGAGAAGAAATAGCCAATTTCAAACGCTGCGGTCTCCCGAGCATCCGAACCATGCGTGCAGTTATTCCCGATGCTGGTGCCCAGATCGTGCCGGATCGTCCCCGGCGTAGCCTTCTTAGGATCCGTAGCGCCCATCGTGTCGCGCCACTTGAGAATCGCGCCTTCGGATTCCAGCACCATCGCGATAATCTTCCCGGAACTCATGAAATCAGTCAGTTCCCCAAAAAACGGACGCTCCTTGTGCACGGCATAAAATCCGCCGGCCTCTTCTTTCGTCAACCGTATGCTTTTGATCGCCACAATTTTGAATCCGGCCTTATGGATTCGCGCCAGAATCTCGCCCGGTTGTCCGGCCTTCACCGCATCCGGCTTGATAATTGCAAACGTCCGTTCAATTGCCACGAGTCTCTCCTAAAAAAATTTTGAAGTAATGATGCAAAACCGCCCAGCCACTCCTACTTCAGTGCCGCGGCTACTGTGGCACCCAGATCTGCTGGAGTTTCTACCGTCCGAATCCCTGCGGCATCCATCGCCGCGTATTTATCCTTCGCCGTTCCCTGACCGCCGCTGATAATTGCTCCGGCGTGTCCCATGCGACGCCCCGGAGGGGCTGTTTGCCCTGCGATGAATCCTACGACAGGCTTTTTCACGTTCAACTTGATCCACTCCGACGCCCGCTCCTCCGCATTTCCGCCAATTTCTCCGATCAAAATGATTGCGTGCGTATCCGCATCCTCATGGAACATCTTGATCGCGTCCAGAAACGTGGTGCCAATAATCGGATCGCCGCCAATTCCAATACAGGTCGACTGCCCGATTCCTAACTCCGTCAACTGGTGTACCGCCTCATACGTTAATGTTCCGCTGCGGCTAACCACTCCCACATGTCCCTGCTTATGAATTCGTCCCGGCATAATTCCGATCTTGCACTTCCCGGGCGAAATAATCCCCGGGCAGTTCGGCCCGATCAGCCGCGTTTTCGACTTCCCAATCACTTCCGCCACCCGCACCATGTCCAACACCGGAATGCCTTCCGTGATGCACACCACTAACGGAATGCCCGCATCCGCCGCTTCCAAAATCGCATCAGCGGAATAAGGCGGCGGCACAAAAATTACCGATGCATCCGCTCCCGTGGCCTTCACCCCTTCTGCCACGGTATTGAACACGGGCCGCTCCAGATGCTTCGATCCACCTTTCCCCGGCGTCACGCCTCCAACTACATTCGTCCCATACTCAATCATCTGCTGCGCGTGAAAGGTTCCTTCACGCCCCGTAAATCCCTGCACCAGCACGCGCGTCTTTTCATTCACCAGTACGCTCATCGCGCACCTCCCGCGAGAGCTACGACTTTTTGCGCTCCGTCCTTCATCCCGTCCGCAATCGTGAAGTTCAATCCGCTCTCCCTCAGAATCTGTTGCCCGCGTTCTACGTTGGTCCCTTCCATGCGCACCACAATCGGAATCTTCACGTGCAGATCCTTAGCTGCGGCCACCACACCCGTAGCCAGCACATCACAACGCAAAATTCCGCCAAAAATATTAATGAACACCGCTTTCACGGCCGGATCGCTCAGCAAAATACCGAACGCGTTCTTCACCTGATCCGCCGAAGCTCCTCCGCCAACATCCAGAAAGTTTGCCGGCGATCCTCCCGCGTATTTAATGATGTCCATGGTCGCCATTGCCAACCCCGCGCCATTGACCATGCACGCCACGCTGCCGTCCAGCTTGATGTAGTTCAATCCATATTTCGACGCTTCCACTTCCAGTGGATCTTCCTCATCCAGATCGCGCAACTCCCGCAATTCCTTGTGACGAAACATGGCGTTGTCGTCGAAGGTCATTTTCGCATCCAGCGCCACTAGCTTCCCATCGCCGGTAACCACGCACGGGTTAATTTCCAACAGCGATGCATCCGTATCCACAAACGCCCGATAAAGCGCCTGCAGAAATGGCGTCGCCACCGCGATCATTTCCCCAGGTAATCCCAGCCCAAACGCGATCTTTCGCGCCTGGTAGGGTTGCAACCCTACCGCCGGATGAATCGGCTCCCGCAAAATCGCGCCCGGATTGTCTTTCGCCACTTCTTCAATCTCCATGCCGCCCGCAGCGCTGGCCATAAACACCGGCCGGCCACTCTCGCGATCAATCAAAAGCCCCAGGTATAACTCGCGCTTGATATCCAATCCTTCTTCGATAAGCAGTCGCCGTACTACTCGTCCCTGCGGACCGGTCTGCGGCGTAATCAGAGTCATTCCCAGAATCTGGGACGCAATTTCCGCCGCCTCATCCGCCGACCGCGCCAGTTTTACGCCGCCGCCCTTGCCGCGACCACCCGCATGGATCTGCGCCTTCACCACCACTACGTTCGATTTAAGCCGCTGCGCACCTTCCCGCGCCTCTTCCTTGGTGTAGGCCACTTCTCCACGCGGTGTAGTGACGCCATAACGGGCGAGAATCGCCTTCGCTTGATATTCGTGTATCTTCATTTGAGGTTCTGCCTTTTTGGGACGATTTTGAACTGACCGCGTTCGAAATCCTGTGCGACATTGCAGCGGTGCACAGCTGTTGAGATTTGTGGCTCTGCAAAACACTAAAGTTTACTTGAGACTAGAGCATGGAGCAAGGTAACTCCGGTATCTTCATTTCTCCTTCGAATCAGCGATAATCCCTTTTCACCATTTCGCTGCGCAAGTCAGGCGGCGCGCTACGACCGAACATGACACAACCTATCCCTGACGCTCTAGCCCCTCTCGCCCCTGTTCAAGTTCCGAACCCACCACCTCCGCTGGCTTCTTCCAGCAAACAGCTACTCCCTTGGTTGATCGCCGTCGCCTTCTTTATGGAGTCGCTGGACACCACCATTCTCAATACGGCCGTTCCCACCATCGCCGCCGCACTCCAAGTCGCCCCTCTGAGCATGAAGTCCGTGCTGGCCAGTTACACTCTCAGCCTGGCGGTCTTTATTCCCATCAGCGGGTGGATGGCCGATCGCTTCGGCACGCGCCGCGTCTTCGCTTCCGCAATTGGCATTTTCACGCTCGGCTCCTTCCTCTGCGGTATCTCCACCAACATTCACGTACTAGTCTTCTGCCGCATCTTGCAGGGGTGTGGCGGCGCCATGATGGTTCCCGTCGGCCGCCTCACCATGGTGCGCACCTTCGCCAAGTCTGAATTGATTCGCGCCATGGCCTTCGTTGCCATCCCCGGCTTAATCGGTCCGATGCTTGGTCCTATCGCAGGCGGTTTGATCGTCGGCTATCTTCACTGGCGCCTGATTTTTTTCGTCAACATCCCGATCGGCCTTTTGGGTCTCTACCTCGTTTACCGCCACCTTCCAGACTATCGTGAAGAGCACACCGACCCACTCGACGTCACTGGCCTGCTCCTGTTCGGTTCCGGTGTCGCCTTGCTCTCTTACGTGCTCGAAGTTTTTGGCGAGCACACTCTCAGCACACATTCGATCCTCGGCCTGCTCGCACTCTCCATCTTCCTGCTCGTCGCGTACGGACTGCACGCCACAAGGACTCCCCATCCGATGCTGCGTATCGCCTTATTCCGCATTCGGACCTTCCGCGCCTCCGTGAGTGGCAGCTTCCTCACACGTCTTGGTATCGGCGGCATCCCGTTTCTTTTTCCGCTTCTCTATCAAGTCGGCTTGGGCTTCACTCCCATCCAATCCGGCCTGCTGATGATGCCGCAAGCGATCGCTGCCATGAGCTTGAAGCTCACGATGCCGCGCATTTTGGCT
>JBAVNY010000789.1:0-3226 GCA_049691535.1 Candidatus Acidiferrum sp. | reverse complement strand
CACTCCCTAGTGGCGAGTATCGGATTCGGAAATAAGCCTGCACAGTCGTTACATATCTGTGCGTTTTCGTACAGCGCGCTCCCAGACGACTTGTTAGGCTGGCATCAACCAATCGCTCCTTGAGTATCTGCACTTAGGCCCAGGGGTGAACAAAGCACCTGGGCTGCCAAGGGCCTGGAGAAGCGGTCCTGATCAGTGCAATCGGTTACTTTAAGGAGATACATATGAATACTGGAGTTGGAAAGCAGAATGCGGCAGCAACAGCGATGGCGAAAACTGAAAAGGCTTCGGAGACTGTTGAAAACCTAAATGAGAAGACAAAAGACAATCTCTCTACTTCCATGCACGGCGAAGCATTCGCTTATGTGAAGTATCTGCTCTACGCGGAACATGCTCGTAAGAGCGGCAACATAGAACTCGCAAATTTATTCGAGAAGACCGCCAATACGGAGCGTTTTGAGCACTTTGCTGAAGAAGCGCAACTTGCCGGGCTAGTAGGCAGCGATGCTGACAACTTGAAAGACGCAATCAAAGGAGAGTCCTACGAGATTGACACCATGTATCTGGAGTTTGCCGAGGGAGCGAAGGTTGCCAACGACTTAGCGGTGGCCGCTCGTTTTGAAGAGATTCGTCATGACGAGATGGACCATCGAGATGCATTCAAGATTGCGCTGGCACATTTGAAGTCTTGAAAGGAGAACTCGATGCTATTGCTAATCATAGCTCTGTTGCTGTTGTTCGGCGCAGGCGGCGGCTATTACGGGTA
The DNA here is from genome assembly GCA_049691535.1 of Candidatus Acidiferrum sp. GTDB lineage: Bacteria > Acidobacteriota > Terriglobia > Acidiferrales > UBA7541 > Acidiferrum. The sequence goes on along the minus strand of JBAVNY010000789.1, from coordinate 2,460 downwards.
TTCCAGATGGGAGGCCGCGGAGACCCCGGGGTAGTCGGGACCGTCCTGCTCATCGCGTTGGTCTTATATCTCCTGGGCGGCTTGCACTGACCTTCTCAGGATCAATCCAAAATCGACGCAGAGGTGTCTGCGAATCTGCGAAGGTACTTTGGGTCAGAGGACCGGAGTTGGGAAACACAGATGGAGTCAGATAAGTTCTCGGAAAATAGTGCGTACAGCTCCAATTGGCTTGGGTCGGAGCCGTTTCGTCTCATTTTGTCATGTGACTCAATCTAGATGGCGCAGTCGCAAGTAGACTGACTGAGGATTTTCATCGAGTCCCAAGCCACATCCCCAGGAACGATGCGAGGACGACTGCGATTAGGCCCGGTAGTAATTTTAGGCCGAACCGATTCCCGCCAACCGTGAAGGCGACGACGACCTTTGTCAGCGTGTTTGTGGTGAAGCCCAGCAAGATCGGAAGAACGGCCGATTCTGGGGCAAGCTTGCCCGCAGAGACAAGCGAAGCGATGGATATTGCGGTTGCATGGGTATCGGCAAATCCCGAAAGAGCCGCGCCAAAAAAAAGACCTCGATTGCCATACCTTTGGCTCAGGAAAGCACAGAGAAACAGAATCACTGTGATCATTATCGCAAAAACAAAGGCCAATCGAAGATCAAACGCTCTTCCGGCTGTGGGCTCATTGGTCGTCCGAGTCTTTGAAGAGATGGCAACAAAAATCAGTGCGTACCCGATGGCGGCAACTCCTGAAAAGAGTAACGGTATCGCCACAGCGCGGCATGTCGCAACATTGGTGACCAGAAGCACGAGGAACATCTGAATCGCAGTTGCTACCGTTGCAAGAATTGCAGCAGAAGCTGCGGCACTCCCTAGTTCAGGACTCCGCTTTGCACGATTGCCCATCGATCCGATGGTCGCGCTGGCAGAAATGAATCCTCCTACAAATCCAGCCAGTGCGAGCCCCAGGCGAGATCCCAACGCCCGCAACGCGACATAGCTCACCCCGCCGACCGCCATCACCAGGACTACGAGCTCCCAAATCTTCCGAGGGTTGAAAGCCCCAAACGGTCCAAGTTCGCGGTTCGGTACGAGCGGCAGTATCACCAGGGTAGCGGCAAGAAACACGAGAGCATCATGGGCTTCTTGCTCCGATAGGAGATTTTTTAGGGCGCGGTGGAGGCGCTCCCTGGCAGCGAGAAGAATCGTTGTGATTACACCGAGTCCAGCCGCAAGCAGCGGATTTCGCATCGTCAACGCGCCGAGCAGAACAGCCACTAACAAAGCAAATTCTGTGGTGAGCCCGGGATCTTTCGGGGCCGTATATCGATAGGCCAGCGCCGAGAAGAGAACTGCGGCAGCCGCCACAGCGACGAGCAAGGCCTCGCTGCTGAGATATTCGCTAACTGCGCCAGCCAAGGTGGCCAGGGCGAAGGTGCGCACACCGGCGGCACCACGTCGTGACCCGCTACCTTTTCGACGCTCGCGCTCTGAACCAATCAATAAACCAATGCCAATTGCGATCGCTAAAGAAATTGGAGAATTTGGTGTGATGGACATTTGAATTCTTGAATCTGATGCGGCAACAATACACCAAACCTTGTGAATCTGTTCTCTTTGCAGAGCTGTTTGCGGTTGTCGTTGATTTCAAGGTGATAGCCAAAAGACAAAGACTGGGCGCGAGTTCAGGCCCAAGAATGTAGTTCTCACCGCTGGTACGACAGGTGTGGAGATGTAACCATAAGATATGCAACCGAGCCCGACCCCATTCTCGTCCGGCGCCACAAAGCTCTCCTTATGGTTGGGTGCGGCGGCAGCGCTGGCTTTTGCCTTTTTCATTAAGCTCACTTCTGAATTGTTGGAGTATGAGGTGTCCGGCTTAGACGTGACGATCCTGATTGGTTTTGCGAAAGCACGAACTCCCTGGCTAACGGTCATGGCCGTAGATTTGACAGCATTGGGATCGATCACACTCGTGGTGCTGATTTCGATCATATCTTTGTGTGTGCTGCTTCTGTTGAAGGACCGGATGGCTGCGCTGCAACTGGTGATAGCTTCGGCGGGTGCTGGAATTCTGACGAGTGCAGCAAAAAACTACATCGACCGAACCCGCCCTGCGGAAGTCACTCAGCTTATCCAGGTTTCGGGTTTATCCTACCCAGTGGTCATTCGCTCGCGGCGGCATCCCTGTATTTGACGGTGGCCATTCTTGTGTGTCGGCATCTTCAAAGGACCTTGCATAAAATCGCGATCGTGACGATGACAATGGCGATCATTCTGCTGGTGGGATTATCTCGCATCTACCTCGGTGTGCATTACCCGAGCGACGTGGCCAGTGGCATATCCCTTGGGACGGCATGGGCGCTCTTGCTGGGCGGAGTTTTTCGTTTCTCCTTCCCCACAGAGTCGCCAACTGCGGGCAATGTCCCATCAGATTGAGCGGTACCAATTCCTTCTTGACG
>JBAVNY010000788.1:0-1905 GCA_049691535.1 Candidatus Acidiferrum sp. | reverse complement strand
CTTCTGTTCTGTCCTTATATACGACGGATGAGGTCAGAGATGAGACGGCCTCCGGCCGGACCAGCGAGACTGCCGCAAGTACAATCACCAGGACGGTTGTCCCCTCAATCAGCAACTTGTACCTCCGTGAGGCTACACATAGCACGGCAGAAGAAAGCAGAGCCGCTGCGATCCCTGCACGGGCGTGACTCATGAATGCCAGACCAATGCAGATCGCATATAGCAACAACCTTCGCCGGTATACCGATGGTTTGCCGCCCAAAAGAACACCCCACAGCAAAATCGGAGCTCCCACTATACCCGTGACCGCTCCTAACGAATTGGGGTTTCCCATCGCTTGCACGCCGAGCGCATACAAACCGGCATTGGCACCCACGAAGATTTCGCATCCAACCAGCAATCCATTGAAAAAACTGCTCTCACGTCCGATTGCCGCAATCCTGGCTCCGGTTGCTGCATACACAAACAACAGCAGGATGCTCAGCATCTTTAAGAGCGCGACGTCAGGATACGAGGAGACGGCCGCCGATATGAGCCCTGTCAAAACCGTGAAGAATGCAACCAGATGAAAAAATCCAAAATCATGCTCCCGATCTTTCAGGACTAGCAGTAGCCCGACCAGCGCTCCGACACCGAGGACTACCCAGCGTGCCGAGACCCATCCTCTACCAACAGGCAAATTGATGCCTGCGAGCAGAAATGTGACTAGAACGACGGGGAAGAAAATGCGGCGGTACATCCAGACCGCTACCAGCAAGAACTCGAGGAAGATGAGGCCTGACACATAGCTCTGGCTGGTGAAATACCACGGGCGAGAATAGGCAGCATAGGCTAGTGCAGATATCGCCAGCGGTACTGCAGCAATGAAGACGCTTTTAGGAATGCGCTCAGTCATGCGTGCCTGTGATTACCTTAAGTGCGTTGGCGATCGCCAACGACCACGCTCCCGGCGAATATTGGGCGATGTGCTGCCTTGCGCGAGCGCCCATACTCGCAGAGAGATCGGCTCGCGTTGCGAGATTTGCCATGGCCGAATTTAGCGACGAAATATCCTTCGGATCAATGAGCAAACCGTTCCAGTTTTCCTGAATCAAGTCTGAAGCGCATCCTGCCACTCGACTGACGATCACCGACAGTCCACAGGCCATCGCTTCATTGACCACCAATCCCCAAGTATCAGTATATGTCGGAAGAACGAACATTTCAGCGAGGGCATAGTAGGCCGGTAGTTGCTCCCGCTGGGCAAAACCGGGAAACTTGATCGTTCCATCTGTGACCGCGGAAGCCTGCTGCTGCAATTCTGCCCGACAGGGACCGTCTCCAACGAACACCAGCCCGATCTGCCGACGCAAGCTATGGTCCAGAGTGGCGTAGGCCCGCAGTAGTTCGAATACTCCCTTTTCTTGTACCAGTCGGCCCACGAATAGAATGTAGCGACTGGGCAAGTCTAAATCTCGGCGTGCGGCGCTCGAGTCTTTGCGGGCCGCCTCGGCCAACGAACCGAACAGATCGTTATCGATGGCGTTTGGCGCTATGAAAATCCGATCGCCTCGGATATTGTGAGCGCTGAGATATTCCTTGGCCAAGTGGCCGGGAACGACAAATCCGTCACAGTTGTGAAGAAACTCGGCCTTCAACATTTCCACCAGCGCGTGACCGCGACGCGCATCGTACCGGTTACTTTCTGACCAAAGAAGAAATGGAACGTTTCGAAAGCGCGCCCACACGAGCGCTTGCCAGGAAGCAACGTAATTGTATCCACCACACAAGATTGCCTGTGGAGTTGCTTGCCGCAGAGCGTACATCACTCCGCGATTCAGCAGAACGTTAAACTTGCTGACTCGGCGTCTCCATGATGGCAAGACTTCATGAGAGAACCTGATCTCCTCCCTGTAGACCTTCCAC
>JBAVNY010000787.1:0-12909 GCA_049691535.1 Candidatus Acidiferrum sp. | reverse complement strand
TATTGAGACTGGGCTGCTGATCGCCACGGCGTGTTACATCATTTACGAGGCCTTTTTGCGTTTGTTCTTCCGCTCGGTGCACATCGAGCCAAGCGTTACCGCCATCGTGATCCTGTTCGTTGCGCTGGCTATCGATCTGACGCGGGCCCGCGCATTAAATAAGGTGGCCAAAAAACATACCAGTGAAGCTTTGGAAGCGGATGCGCTGCATTTTTCCACGGACGTGTGGAGCACGATTGTAGTCATTATCGGCATCGGGCTAGTGTGGGCCGGAAATCGTTGGAACTTGCCTTGGCTGAATTATGCGGACGCGCTGGCCGGGCTTGGCGTAGCCGGCGTGATTCTGTGGGTCGGCTCGCAGCTTGGGCGGCGTACGCTGGACGCGCTGTTGGATGCAGCTCCGGAAGGTTTGCAGACGGAGATCACCAGCGCGGTGGGAAGGATGAATGGAGTTCTGGACGTAGAGCGAGTGCGGGTGCGGCGCGCCGGCAATCGACACTTTGTGGACGCGACAGTTTCTGTGCCGCGCACAGCGACGCTGGAACAGGTTCACACGCTGACCGATGCCATCGAGGAGCGCATTGGAGAGATCGTGCCGGCAGATGTGATTGTGCATGCTGAGCCCCGCGCGCCGCGCAACGAGCATCTGTTCGAATCGATTCGAGCGGTGGCGCAGAGATTGGGACTGGCGATTCATGATGTGGCTGCATTTCAGCAAGACGGGCAATTGTTCGTGGAATTGCATCTGGAAGTGGACGAGAATTTGAGCCTGGGAGAAGCGCACCGGCAAGCGACTGAGCTTGAGGATGGCATCCGCGCGCTGAAGACCAAGACAGCCACCAAGAATGTAGATGTGAACATCCACATTGAGCCGCTGGGCAGGCACATTGCGACGCCCGACACGCGCGTAGGCGAAATGCGCCAGTTGGAAATGACCGTCGAGATGTTTCTGAATGGGCTGCTGAACGAATACGATGAACTGATTAACTGTCACCACGTGCGAGTGCGGCAAGTGGAGCAGCACATTCTGGTGTCTTGCCACTGCACCATGAAAAGCGTGTTACCCATCACGCGCATTCACGATGTGACGGCGGCGTTGGAAGATCGGGTGAAGGAACACTTCCCGCAGATTTTCCGGGTGACGATTCATCCTGAACCTCCCGAAGCACAATAAATTTTGACGGTAGCTTAGATTTTTGTTGAAGAAGAAAGTGCCGAGGCGCGTGTAAAGAGCTGTGCTCCCATGGCAAAGAGAACAGGAAAACAGACAAGCACGTAACGCGGCTCCGGCGTTTCGAGCGTGGTCAAGAAGGCAGTGCGCGCGACGATGTACAGCAACATCATAACTACTGCAGGTCTGGCGACCCGGCATCGCCATAATTTCCATGCGCCCAGCAGGCCGAGCGCGACGTAGAAAATATTCAGGAAGAAGTAGCAGACGGTTACGCGTTGATCGACGCGATCTTCTACCCACATGTAGCGTAGGGGAAAAACGTGCCCGGAGACGGGGATCAGCTCAATTCGCGGGGTAAACCAGATACGAACGGCGCGGCGCAGCGGAATCCAGAGATAGGTACGAAGCGGGTGGCGAGCGGTCCGTTCGCGGGCAAGTTGCGCGAAGACTTGATCTTCCTGCGGCGTCCAGGTGAGCTCCTCGTTGTACGTGTCGAGCACCGCAGCGACGCGCTGTTTTTCTTCGGGAGTATCGAAGGCGGAGGCAGGAATGTCTTCGAGATTGATGGATTCGTCGTTTAGTTTCCAAGGGACGAGATAGCAGTCGCGAAAACGGTACAGCCAGGTGCGTTCCCAAGCCATAAAGCCCTTCGGGTCGACTTCACCAGGGAGGGTGGTGTCCTTTGGCGCCAGGGGCTGAAATTCGTGGAGGGTGACGGCGTTACGAATGGTCCAGGGAATCAGCGGAACAGCGCATGAAACTCCTAAGACGAACAGTATGGCAACTAGACGCTTTGTTTGACGTCGGCGAACCAGGCAGTAGGCAAGAAGGGCCGAAGTGGTCAGCAAGAGTAGAGGTGCCTCAGGGCGAAACAGTGTGCCCAGACCGATAGTGATACCTGCGAGGGCAGCGACAGTCCAAACGTTTTTGGCCCAATGAGGAAGCGACAGCCAGTCAGGCGCTGCACCGCTAGCCTGGACCACGACCAAGGATAGAAAACAAAAGGCGACGGTGGTGAAGAACGTGGCCCAAACCTCCGTGAGGGGCACGGCCACGTAGTTCGCCGTGAACGGGCAGAGGGCCGCGAGCCACACGCCGGCAATGAAGGCACGTTGCCAGTTGGGGCGCTGATTGCAGATGAGTGCCAGCAACGCGGCCAAGCCACCCACAACCAGGCAGGTCAACAGATCTACACAAACCTGGGCCACCATCAGCAGGAACCGTGCCTGTTCGCCTACCTTGCCCGATAGAGCGTAAAGGATAGCCAGGAAGGCGGGATAGCCCGGCATGCGGAGATCGACCGGCGTAGGCTGGCCGGCGATGTCCATGGCAAAGAGGTGGTGGCGGAGCCAATTGGTGGCGATTTGCTCGTAGATGATGGTGTCGCCGGAATTTGCGGGAAATTTGAGGACGAAAAATAAGCGGAGGCAAGCTCCAACGAGCAGTGCCACAAGTGCGTGCGAGAAAATTCGCTTCATCTGTGACTTGCATCTTACAATAGTGTGGTTGGCTTCCACTCGACGGAAAGCATCCGGACACCCGGCGCGTCCCCTCCCGCACCGGCGGTCGACCAGGTTGAATGAAGGAACGTAAACCAATATTTTACGACGCGGAGAAAGTCCGCTGGAGACGCACGCGTCGTGTGATGGAAATAAGCGGAGTGCTGCTGACACTCCTACTGGTGTATTTTTTTGTGACCATTGCGGGCAGCGTGGAGCTACCTTCTTCGCTGCTTCCTGACACTCATCCTGCGTATCACGCCATTAAGAAAAAATTCCTGAAGACGGTGACGCTGCGCGAAGGACGTCACACACGTATCGCGCACATAGGGCAGGTACCGGAAACGTACGACCCGCTGCGCGCGGCGTTTTTTGTGAGCTGGGATCCGAACAGTTTGGCTTCACTGAAGAAGCATTACAAAGATATCGACTTGCTTATGCCAGAGCAGTTGCACGCAGTGTCGCCTGACGGCGCGCTTACCGTGGTGGACTACGAACGCGGCCAGACGCTAAAAGCTTCTCCCGAAGAGATCATCTCGCGGCTCAAGCAGGACAAGCTGCACCAGTGGATGCGTTCGATGAATCCACCGCTTGAATTGCCGATGATGGGCTTGCTGAACAACTACGACGGCAAGGTTTGGCGCGTAAAGGAACTTGCTGACCTGCTGGCGAATCCTGGGGCATGTGACAAGTTGATCGCGGATGTAGTGCAGTATGCGGTGCAATCGCACGAAGTGGGGATCGTGGTGGACTTCGAAGAGATTCCGGAGAAGAGCCAGCCGCGCTTTCGAAAATTCATTGGACAACTGGGGCCCGCGATTCATGCCGTTGGATTGAAGGTGATGATTGCGTTGCCGGCGCGCGATGACGAATACGATTACGGTTTTTTTGGCCGCGAGACCGACGCCATCATTCTGATGAACTACGACCAGCACTGGGAGACTTCGGAGCCAGGCCCGATCGCAGCGCAGGATTGGTTTGTAGAGAATTTGCGGCAGGTGAAACAAGTGGTGCCGGCGCAGAAAATTGTGGTGGGCATTGCCAATTACGCGTACGACTGGACAGAAACTTCGAAGAAACAAAAGCCGCCGGCGCAGGCCTTCAGTAACCAGGAAGCGCTGCTGCACGCGCATGAATCGGAAAGTGAAATTGAGTTTGATTCTGCCTCGCTGAATCCACACTACTCGTATTCCGACGAGCACGATCAGACCCACCAGGTATGGATGCTGGACGCGGTAACGGCCTACAACGAATTGCGCGCAAGCGAACGGCTCGGAGTGCAAGGCACCGCACTCTATCGATTTGGTGATTCGGATTCTTCAATCTGGCCAATCTGGGATACGCCTCGACCAGATGACGCGACTCGGCAGAAGATAGCCGACTTGCCGCCTGGGCCGGATTTGATTTTGGAGGGCGACGGCGACATCTGGCACATTGCGGATACACCGAAGCAAGGCCGCCGCAGTTTTACCTACGACCCGGCAACGGATCTAATCACTTCGGAAAAATACGAAGCGATCCCACTTTCCTACGACATTGATGAATTGGGCGGGGCCAAGAAGAAGCTGGTTCTGTCGTTCGATGATGGACCGGACCGGCGGTGGACGCCGAAGATTCTGGACGTCCTAAAAGAGAAACATGTGCCGGGCGTTTTCTTTGTGATTGGGGATGAGGCCAACCGGGCGCCCGACCTGCTGAAACGGGAATACAACGAAGGCCACGAAATCGGCAATCACACGTTTACGCACCCCAAATTCGACGAAATTTCGCGCACGCAGATTAAGTGGGAACTGAATCTCACGCAGCGATTGATTGAGAGCACGCTGGGCGTGAAGTCAATTTTGTTTCGGCCGCCATATGGCATCGACCACCAGCCGGAATATGCGGAAGAAGTGGCGCAGCTTCCCTACCCTCAGGAAATGGGTTACTTGATCGTCGGACAGCGCATTGATCCTGATGACTGGCGAATGACGGATGCGAAGACGCAACGTCCGGCACAAGAGATTGCGGACGATGTAATTCGCCAGGCAAACTCCGGAAACATCGTGCTGCTGCACGACGGCGGAGGCGAGAGAGCGCAGACGGTGGCGGCAATACCGTTGATCGTGGACCAACTTCGTGCCAAGGGTTATGAGTTCGTGTCGGTGTCCGACTTGATCGGAAAAACTCGATCGGACGTGATGCTACCGCTGACCTTTCGCGAGAGACTGGCGGCGCGAGCGGACGGATTCATCTTCAGCATTTTCCAGTGGTCGCGATTCACGATTGCCACGATCTTCATCTTGGGAATTATCCTGGTCAGCGGTCGAGCGATCATTATCGGAATTCTCGCCATCCTGGAAAAAATGCGGCCGGATCATGCCGTGCTGCCTGATCCTCCGCCCGCAGTTACGGTGTTGATTCCGGCGCACAACGAAGAGACCGTAATTGTGCAGACGGTGACGTCGGTGCTGCTGTCGGACATGACCGACATTCACGTAATCGTGGTGGATGATGGTTCGACTGATCGCACGCTGAGACTGCTGCACGAGAATTTTGGGTCGAACGAGTGCGTGCAGATCATTCACCAGGTAAACCGCGGGAAAGCGGCGGCTTTGAATCATGCGTTGCTTGAGGCGAAGACCGAGATTGTAGTGACGATTGATGCGGATACGGAAATTGAGTCGGACGCCATTCGTAAGTTGATCCGCCACTTTTCTGACCCACGCGTTGGCGCTGTGGCGGGAAACGTGAAGGTAGGAAATCGGTCGCGGTGGTTGACGCGTTGGCAAGCGCTGGAATACATCACCAGCCAAAACATGGAAAAGCGGGCGTTTGACCTGCTGAACTGCATAACAGTGGTGCCTGGCGCGCTCGGAGCGTGGCGGCGGCAAGCCATCGAGTCGGCAGGAGGAATCACCGCGGATACGGTGGCGGAAGATGCGGACCTGACGATTGCAATTCGCCGGCTCGGATGGCGCGTCACGTACGACGAAGAAGCCATCGCGTGGACGGAAGCCCCGGAGAAGCCGGGACAGTTGATTCGTCAGCGGTTCCGCTGGACATTCGGCACGCTGCAATCGTTCTGGAAGCACAGCGACACGCTGTTCCGACCGAGATATGGAACTCTGGGCTGGGTGGCTTTGCCCAACATTTTCATTTTTCAGATTGTGTTGCCGCTGATTTCGCCGATTATCGATTTACTGTTCTTTGGTAGCTTGCTGCTGTGGGCGCTGGCGCAGCTGCACATCACGCAGATCCCGCAATTGTGGACGGCGGCGGACGTACAGCGATCCGTGGTGTTCTTCCTGGGTTTCTTGATCATTGACGTATTGACGTGCGTAATTGCGTTCGCGCTGGAGCACAAGGAAGACTGGACGCTGCTGATACCTGTACTGCTGCAACGCTTCTACTATCGTCAACTGATGTACATTGTGCTATTCCGATCGGTGAAGGAAGCAGTGAGTGGCCGGCCGGTTGGGTGGCGAGGTGTGGAGCAGGAACCGCCGCGGCAAACGCCTGAGCCTGCAACGTTGTAGCCTACGCCAAGTCTGGCGAGGCGATCCCAAGTTTGTTTAGCTAACCAAAAATAGTTTAGTCAGAGTGCGTCGGGGAGCCGCTGGGCATCGCAGTTTTTGGTGGCGGCAGAAAAAATCCTCGTGGAGAAGTCACCAGACAGTGAAATAGAGTTCGTAAAATTTCCAAATGGTCTTGCCTCGAAACGTCTTGTGCGCGTAAAGCCAGGCGCAGAGCTAAGTAAAAGCTGACGCCGAGATTCATAACGAAGGTGAAAGCAATACCCAGGCTCGCGAGAAGCAATGCTCCAGTGCCAACAACCTCCAAGCCCAGCGACGCCGCGCCGAGGGCCAGCGTTCCGCTCGACAAGGTAACGTGACGCACATCGAGCGGTAGGCCGAAGAAGTGTCCGATCATGGGGGTCATGCCTAGCATGAAACCGAGCGCAATCGAGCCGCCCCATCCGGCGATATTTTTCGAAAAGGAATCGGCGATGCGCGCCACTTTTTCGGGATCGAAAGAACTGCCAAGGCGATGTTCCGCAATTGCTTTAGGTAGCTGGTGATAGACGGCCCAATTTTCGATCCAGCCACCGGCCAGGCTGGAAAGCCACAGGATCACGCCGGTGATCATGGCGTAAAAAATGGTGCCGCTATGAAACGGAAAGAGGGAGTGGACGTTGTACCAGGCTGTCTCATCGGACAAAAAAGGGCGACCAAAAATCGCGCGCCAGATCACACTGAAGACAACGGCGCCGATACTGACGGCAAGAATGTTGCCAAGTGCGGCGGCAAGTTGGGAGCGCACGATTCTCTGCACATAGACGATCAGCTCATCGCTGTTCGAAGCGTCTCGCGAGTGGTGAATGATGCGAGCCAGCGCCGCGCCGGTCATGGACGGCTGCTTGGTAGCCAAGGCGAGATGGAAATTCTGCATCAGCACAAAGCTCACTGCATAATTCAAGCCAGCCAGGAAGCCCTCGACGAAAGGGGGTAAGCCGCGATGGGTGACGAGCAACTTGATAGCCGCCGTGCCAACGGTGAGCATGCCACCACCGAGTGCGGCGCGCCACATTTGCGAATACTCTTCGCGGTTGGACGTGATGTAATGCTCGCCGGTTTTGCCAGCCCATTCGACAATCTTCTTAGCCAGCAGGCGAAAGCTGTTGTGAAACAGATTAACGAGGCTGCTGTCTTCCAGACGGCCGCGAATAACGTCGCGCAGCAGGCGCGTGGTCGTGACTTTCTTCGGCGGCCCCGTCTGAGCCACCAGGACGCCAGCGATAATCTCCATGCGCAGCAAACTTTTTTCGACGACATCGAGTGCGTAAACGATATCGAGGTTGACACCGCGCGCATCGAGATGGGCCACGATGCGTTCTAGTTCCGCGCGACACTCGCCCACTGTGGCTTTCCAACTTTGCGCGCACGAGGCGACATCCTGCTGGCGGCGCAAGGCATCGATTAAAGCGTCACCGCTGCGTGTGAGGCGATAAAAAGCGGATTCCTGCACGGAGCCGGCCTGGCTACGGGTGCGAAGTTTTTCAGAAAGGCCGAGCCCCTGAACTCTGGCACCCAGTAGAGAAAAAGCGTCGAGCAGCCAACTGACAGGTTTCTCCCACACGCCAGGATGATGAAGAGGAACGGAAAATTCCTCGATTTGGTCGAGGAGTTGCGCCGGCATGTTGAAAAATCGTTCGACCTCGCGCTGAGTGGGAAATAAACGCAAGAAGAGCTTCGAAAGGTCGGTCTCCTCGCGAGGCGCGGGAAGAACAATGCGGAAGAAGCGATCGACAGTCTCAGGAAACAAACCGCGGTCGGTGGGCAGGCCGGATTGGGAAAAGAGAGCGACGCCGTCGGTCTCCTCAAGAATAGAGACGATGGCTGCGTGGTAGCGATCGCGCACTTCGTCGGAGGAGGCGAGGATGGATACAAAAACGCGCTCGCGCTTCCATTCCGCACCCATCCACACGGTAGACTCCACGGGCATGGGAAGAGGATCGGAGATTTTATAGTCGGTGCCGCGTAACCAGGAGAACAGATCGACGAAAGCATCCAGGCGCTGATGCAACGTCCCAGCGCGGGTAAACGTTTCCGCCTTGTCGGCAAGTTCCTGCAGCGAGCGATTGCCCTGCTGGGTGGCCGGAAATAGCGCAAGGATGAGGTTCCGAGTCGAATCCACTGTGATCACCTAGGACGCGCGGGAAGGCGCCAGACCCGGGCGGGTTCGCCGGAGGAATGGTAGCAGTTCAGGGCCCGGGATGGCAGTAGCGCTATTTTTTGAGAAACGATTAACGTTTTTGTGCGTATTTCCATCTATAGACCGAACTGTTGTACGATACGGTTCCGACCAGAGGGGGTAGAAATGGCAACGACTTTTACGCTGAATGGTGAAGCGAAGACCGTAGATGTTGACCCGCAAATGCCGCTTCTATGGGTGCTGCGCGATACGCTGAATCTGACCGGGACAAAGTTTGGCTGCGGCATGGCGCTTTGCGGCGCGTGCACGGTGCACATCAATGGTGAAGCGACGCGGTCGTGCATTACGCCAGTATCCAGCGTGGCCGGGAAAAAAGTAACGACCATCGAGGGGCTGTCGGCCGACGGCTCACATCCGGTACAAAAGGCCTGGATTGAAGAAGATGTTCCGCAGTGTGGGTACTGCCAGTCGGGACAGATCATGTCGGCGGTGGCGTTGCTGTCAAAGAAGGCCAATCCTACCGATGCGGACATTGATGATGCGATGAGCGGCAACATCTGTCGCTGCGGGACCTACCAGCGCATTCGTAAGGCGATTCACCACGCGGCCTCTCTGCAGGCTAAAGCTTAGTTCGCTACAATCCCGCCCTATTCTCCTTTTCCCAACAGGAGGCGGCTATGAAATCTGCATCATTTACCCGGCGAGACTTTCTGAAAACCGGCACAGCAGGCAGCGCTGCGTTGGTCATCGGATTTCGTTTTCCGCTGAGCGCGTGGAATGATCCCGCAAAAGGCCAGGAAAAGAAGCCGCCTAACCCGTTCAACGCCTGGGTACGAATCACGCCTGACAACCAAGTAACACTGATCCTGGGAAAATCCGAGATGGGCCAGGGCGTGTTCACATCGCTGCCGATGATCCTGGCGGAAGAATTGTGTGTGGAGTGGAAACAGGTGACGGTGCAGCAGGCCGAGACCAACGCGAAAATCTACGATCACGGCACCGGTGGAAGCGGAAGCGTTGCGGGTTCGTGGGTTCCGCTGCGGCAAGCCGGTGCTGCCGCGCGAGAGATGCTGATTCAGGCGGCGGCCAAGAAGTGGGAAGTAAGCCCGGATACGTGCAAGGCACTTCGTGGCGCGGTGCTGCACGGTCACCCAGAGAGATCACTGAATTACGGTGAGTTGGTGGCCGATGCGGCAAAACTCCCGGTGCCGAATTTTAGCGACGTGCCACTCAAGAATTCGGGTGAGTTCACGATTGTTGGACTCGACAAACGGCGTTTGGATTCTGCGAGCAAGACTAGTGGCGCGGCAAAATTCGGAATTGATTCTCGTGTTCCGGGGATGTTGTACGCCGTAGTGGCGCGATGCCCGGTTTTTGGCGGGAAGTTGGTTTCATTTAATGCGAAGGCGGCGGAGCGGGTGCCGGGAGTGCGCCAGGTGTTTTCGTTCGAAACGGTCGGTCGTGGAGCTTCGACAACCGGAGGCATAGCAGTCGTCGCGGACAATTCATGGGCAGCGATGCGAGGCCGCGAAGCGTTGACGGTGAAATGGGATGAAGGAGCGGCGGCAAAGGAATCGTCGGAAGAGCTCCACAAGCAGTTCATCGAAAACGCCGCAAAGCCCGGCAAAGTGGTGCGCAATGACGGTGACGCCAACGCCGTATTGGCAAGCAGCAGCAAGAAAATTGAAGCGCCGTACGAACTGCCGTTTGCCGCGCATGTTTGCATGGAGCCGATGAATTGCACGGTGAAAATTGACGCGGACCGGGCTGAGGCTTGGGTCCCTACACAGGCGCCACAATGGGCGCAATCCGTTATTGCGCAGACGGCGAACCTGCCTGCGGAGAAGGTGGTGGTGAACACCACGATGATGGGCGGAGGATTTGGGCGGCGTTATCAGGCCGATTTCGTGATGGAAGCAGCGCAAATAGCGAAGAAAATCGGAAAGCCGATCATGTTGTTGTGGACGCGGGAAGACGACCTGCAGCACGATTTCTACCGGCCGGCTTCATATCACAAGCTGCAAGGCGCGCTGGACACGGGTAAGAATTTGACGGCATGGAAACATTTCCAGACCTCGACATCGATCGCGGCGAAATGGCGACCTGACGGAGACAAGAAGCCGGAGGCGGGAGAGTTTGGCACGGGAACCACGATCCCTTATACGACGCCGAATATTCGCATCGAGTACGCGCTGGCTCATTCGAGCGCGCCGCGTGCGTGGTGGAGATCGGTAGAACATTCCAGCAGCGGATTTGTGGCTGAGAGCTTTATTGATGAATTGGCGCGGGAAGCAGGAGAAGACCCGGTTGCGTTTCGCCTGAAACTGATTGGAGCAGATCGCAGGATTCCGCAATTTGAGGGTGAACCGAATTCTCCGCCGCTCGATACGGCGCGGCTGAAAACAGTTTTGCGCCTGGCCGCAACCAAGGCCGGGTGGGGTAAGTCGTTGCCGCAGGGCGAAGGGCAAGGGATTGCGGCGTTTTTCTCGTTCGAATCTTACGCTGCGGCGGTGGCCGAAGTTTCCGCGAACGCGAATGGCATCACCGTGAAGCGCATCGTGTGTGCCGTGGATTGCGGACGGCCCGTGAATCCAAATGGAATTCGCGCGCAAGTGGAGAGCGCGGCAATTTACGCGCTGACCGCCACTATAAAGGACGCGATTACCGTGGAACGTGGGCGCGTGGTCCAGGCCAACTTCAACGACTACGACATGATCAGGATGAACGAGGCGCCGGTGATTGAGGTTCACGTGGTGAATAGCAACGAAGCGCCGACCGGAATAGGCGAACCAACTGTTCCGGTGATTGCGCCTGCCATCTGCAATGCGATTCAGGCCGCGACAGGGAAGCGGCTCCGGCGTTTGCCACTTCGCGCCAGCGATCTGGCATAGCGTTGAAACTCATTTCACGACAGAATGTGCTGTGCACTTTGCGACATTCCTTCTCGGCCTGATTTCCTTGTTTATCTGGGTGGTGCTCACCTTTTTTCGCGGGGGATTTTGGCAACTCAGCGCGTTTGATGATGATGTACTTCCTCATAAGGAGTTGACGAGTCGGCCGCGCGTTGTGGCGATCGTGCCGGCGCGAAACGAAGCAGGGACGATTGCTCGGAGTGTGGAATCGCTGGCAGGGCAGGATTATCCTGGCGAACTACGGATTTACGTTGTAGACGACCATAGCGATGATGGCACGGCTGATGCTGTTCGGATGGCGAGCGGCTCAATACCGACCGAGAGGCGCATCACAATTCTGCCGGCAGACCGGCTCCCGGCGGAATGGACTGGAAAGATTTGGGCGCTGCAGCAGGGCGTGGCCAAAGCGGACACGGTAGCGCCAGATTATTACTGGTTCACGGATGCGGATATTGTGCACGCTCCGGACACTTTGCAACGATTGGTTTCGCGGGCTGAGGCGGAGCAACGGGATCTGGTGTCGTTGATGGTGCTGCTCCATGCAAAATCGTTCGCCGAGCGGCTGCTGATTCCTGCGTTCTTATATTTCTTTCTGAAACTGTACGTTCCGAGATGGATTGCGGATCCCAAGTCTAGTACCGCAGGAGCGGCCGGCGGCTGCGTATTGTTGCGAGAAACGGCGTTACAGTGCATTGGAGGATTGGCCGCGATTCGTGCGGAACTGATTGACGACTGTGCCCTCGCGCGCGCGGTGAAACGGAGCGGCGGAACAATCTGGATGGGACTCACCAGGAAAAGTCTGAGCCTGCGCGCTTACAGAACGTTCGAAGAAATCCGTGACATGATCGCGAGGACGGCATTCACGCAACTGGGCTACTCACCTTGGCTGTTGCTAGGAACGCTGTTGGGCATGCTGCTTACTTATATTGTGCCGGTCGGGCTTGCGCTACAGTCGCGACCGCCCGTGTGGCAGATCGCACTTGGTGCTTGGGTGTTGATGACACTAACTTATCTGCCGACGGCGCGTTTTTATCGTCTGTCTCCTTTGTGGGCCACGTTCCTGCCGATTGCGGCGGCCTTTTATTCCTATGCGACGTGGTTATCTGCCGTTCGCTACTGGCTGGGGCGCGGAGGGCAGTGGAAGGGTCGCAGCCAAGCTCCTGCAATGCACTAAAACGTGAGCCCAATCAGTACATCGCGCGGTGACGATGGCGCTTGCGGCAATAACGATATTGCAAGAGGATTCTCTAGAATCGGAGAGACCAGAATGTTTCCTTCAAGAATACATCTGTTGCGCGCCCTTGTTGCGTTTACGGTTTTTAGTGCTGCGTTTGCAAGTGTCGCCGCGGCGCAAAGCGTGATTCCCACAAACGATCCGCCCTATTACGGGCCGTTCAACGCAAGATTTTTTCCGGACGGCGATGGCCTGAAGAAAGCATTGGTAAAAGACGATACGGTGCTTCGCGGCGATTCGCCCTGGAGTTTGTATTGCTGGGTGTGGCTGGAGGAAGTGGCAAAAGGTCCGAGCCTGATAGCAGGTGTGGGAAAGACTGAGGACGAATATTTCCGGTACCTGGGTGTGGAAGACGGCAAGCTGACATTGCAGATCGGAAGGGAGGGCGTGCTGGCA
>JBAVNY010000786.1:0-4869 GCA_049691535.1 Candidatus Acidiferrum sp. | reverse complement strand
GCCTACGTGCAAGTGCAGCCGAATGCAACACTTGTGAGGCACGCTTCCAGCGCTGGCAGAATTATAACAAGGGTTCCAGGAGGGAGGGGACACTCTCCAAGGCACTTTTTAGGGCAGCTGTGTCTTTTCCGCCAGCCTCGGCTAAATCGGGCCTTCCGCCGCCCGAACCACCTACCAGTTTGGCCATGGCCTGTATCAGCTTGCCAGCATGGACTTTAGAGGTGAGGTCCTTGGTTGCCCCGGCAATCAGGGCCACTTTACCGTCTTCCGGCATGCCGAGGACAACTATGCCGGAGCCTAGCTTTTGGCGCAGGGAATCAACCAGTTGGCGAAGGCCTTCGCGGTCGACGTTTGAGACCTCGCCGATTACGACTTTGACTCCCTTTATTATGCGGGCTTGGGCGAACAGGTCGTCGAGTTGGTTCAAGGCGCCTTTGCGCTTTTGTTCGCCTAGTTCCTTTTCGAGTTGCTTGGCGGTTTGCGAAAGCTTCTCAACGGTGGCTAGCAAAGAGTCTTCTCCGACGTTCAGGCGGGTGGCCAGTTCGCGCAGGGTTTGCGCCTGATGCTGGTAATGCTCGAGCGCGCCGATGCCGGTGACCGCTTCAATGCGGCGAACGCCGGCGGCAACGGATTCTTCGCTGACAATTTTCAGCAGCCCGATGTCGCCTACCTTGTGAACGTGGGTGCCGCCGCAAAGTTCCTTGGAGTAGAAGCCACGGGGCGCGCGCGGATCGGGAATGGTCACCACGCGGACGTTGCTCTCGGGATACTTATCGCCGAAGAAGGCCAGGGCGCCGGAGTTCAGAGCTTCTTCCAGCGACATGATGCCGGTTTCCATCTCGGTGTTCAGGCGAATTTCGTCGTTCACTTGCTGCTCGATGTCGCGCAGCTCTTCAGGATCGACGGGAGCGAAATGGGAAAAATCGAATCGCAGGCGTTCCGGCGCGTTCAGCGACCCGGCTTGCTTCACGTGGGTGCCGAGAGTGTTGCGCAGGGCAGCGTGGACGAGGTGGGTTCCGGTGTGATTGCGCATGATACGTGAACGGCGCTCGGCGTTGGCGATAACGGTGACTCGATCGCCGACGCGCAACGTATCTTTGGCGATGACGCGATGGGCTACCAGGCCGGCGACTGGATAATAGGCGCCGGTCACTTCGGCGATTTGCTGCAGGCCGGAAGGATCGTAGAAGCCGCCGGTATCGGCCATTTGCCCGCCGGATTCGGCGTAGATGGTGGTGCGGTCGAGGACGACTTCGCCGCTTTCACCGGCTTTCAGTTCCGCTACGGAGCCTTGCTTGGTGATGATGGCTTCGACGCGGGAATCTTTGGCGGTGGTGGCGAAGTAAAAGTCCGGCGCCGTGCGAAATGTCTCGGCGAGCTTCGCGAATGCTGGATTCGCGGTTTCTTTGTGCGTGCCCTTCCAGGATGCACGCGCGCGAGTGCGCTGCTCCTGCATGGCTTTTTCGAAGCCAGCTTCGTCGAATTGGACGCCGAGATCGCGCGCCGCATCAATGATGAAATCAATGGGCAGGCCGTAGGTATCGTACAACTTGAAGGCGCTTTCTCCTGGATAAACGCCATTTTTTCCGACGAGCGGTTTCAGTTCGTCTTCTAGTCTGCGCAGCCCGATGTCGAGAGTGTGGCGGAAGCGATTTTCTTCAGCCAGGACAATTTCCGGAACGCGCGCCGCGGCAGTCTCAAGCAGTTCAGGGTAAGCGCCGCCCATCAATCGGCGGACGGTCTGAACCATCTCCGAAAGAAATGGCTGTGTCGCGCCAAGCAGACGGCCATGGCGAATCGCGCGGCGCATGATTTTACGTAACACGTAACCCCGTCCTTCGTTGGAAGGCAGAACTCCATCGGTGATGAGAAATGTGGTGGCGCGAGCGTGATCGGCGATCACGCGTAGGGATGCGGCGGATTGCCGCTGCTCTTCGGCGGCGAGTTCTTTTTTTTCGTCGACGCCGATGAGTTGCGCGGCGCGGTCAATCAGCGGAACGAATAAATCGGTGTCGTAGTTGGAGATTACGCCCTGCAGAACGGCAGCGATGCGTTCAAGGCCCAAGCCGGTGTCGATGGAGGGCTTGGGCAGAGGAGTTACCGTGCCGCTGGCATCGCGATTGAATTGCATGAAGACCAGATTCCAGAGTTCTACGTAACGGCCGCAGTCGCAGGGAAATTTGCAATCGACGTGGCCCATTTCGGATGCAGCCGGGCCCATGTCGTAGTGAATTTCACTGCATGGTCCGCAGGGACCAGTGTCGCCCATAGCCCAGAAATTATCTTTCAGGCCTGGAATGGCGAAGATGCGGTCGGCGGGAACGTGTTCCACCCAGAATTTCTTGGCTCCTTCATCGACGCCGAGCGTGGTACCCGCCGCGATTTCCGCTCCACCAAAAATCGTTACGTACAACTTGTCTTTGGGAATGCCGAACCACTGCGGGGAGGTGATGAGTTCCCAAGCATAGGCAATGGCGTCTTTCTTGAAGTAATCGCCAAAGGAAAAATTGCCGAGCATTTCGAAGAAAGTGTGATGGCGCTTGGTGAATCCCACATTTTCCAGGTCGTTGTGTTTGCCGCCGGCGCGAACACATTTCTGCGCAGTGGTGGCGCGGGAGTAATCGCGCTTTTCGAGGCCAAGGAACACGTCTTTGAACTGGTTCATGCCGGCGTTGGTGAACAGCAGCGTGGGATCGCCATGCGGAACGAGCGAAGAACTCCGCACGCGGCGATGCCCCTTGGATTCAAAGAACTGCAGGAATTTCTCGCGTATTTCGTTGCCGGTCACGTCAGCCTCAGTATGGCGATGGGGTGGAAACAGATAATTATCGCAGAGCAGTGGCAGCCCGGCAATTGTGCACGAATCGCAAGCCTGAATTCTGTAGCTCACCCCCTTCAGGGGGTGAGGGTGTCCATCACGTTGGCAATCATGTTTTGTGGCGCAAGGATAAGATTGCACCTGCCGGGAAAAACCTCAGGCCTGAAGGTCTGAGCTATAGGGTCAAATTTGTTCGAACAAATTGAGCGTTCGAACTGTGGAAATTGTCGGCGTGCCGACATTGTTTTTGCGCAAATACTCACGATTACTTGGAAGTTTTGATTTCCTGCGTGCTTCTACGATTCGTCGGCGAGTTCCACTTCGGGAATTTCTTCGTGCGTGGCGCGGTGCAATTCTTTGCGGATGATGTCGGAAGGGAATCCGGCACGCAGCAGTGAGCGGTAAAGTGATGCAAGTTTTTTCTCGTCAATTTCGCCGCGCGTCAGGCACAGTTTGCGATCGATGCGCTGGCGCACAATTTCGGACGGATTAAACTCCGCCGAGGTTTCTTTCATGGCGGTCTCGATGTGCTTGTCAGGAATGCCGCGCTGGCGCAGATCGCGGGCGATGCGATATTCACCTTGTTTGCGCGTTTGTG
Source organism: Candidatus Acidiferrum sp. (assembly GCA_049691535.1). Taxonomy (GTDB): domain Bacteria; phylum Acidobacteriota; class Terriglobia; order Acidiferrales; family UBA7541; genus Acidiferrum. The sequence goes on along the minus strand of JBAVNY010000786.1, from coordinate 1,453 downwards.
CGCGATGCCGCGTGAATTGTTTCGCGTACCGCTCGTCATCGATCAGGCCATTACTTTTCAGGCGATCGAGCACGGTCTTCACCAGTTTCTCGTCTTCGCAGCGGCGGGCCAGCGCCTTCTTCATTTCGTGGACGGAATGCGCGCGGCGCATCAGCGTCTTGATGGCCGCCTCGTAGAGTTGCGATTCGGTCTGGAGTTGGCGAGGCTTACCGAACATGGAGCAAGCATAGAAGAAGTCCGCGCGAGTGGATAGAGGCAGCCCTAATCCAGATTAAACGCTTGGCCCTAGCCACCGCCGGAAGTGTCATCCTGAGGCGACCCGACGAGGACCGCCCGAGGATCTCAACTTGGAATCGAGCAGCTCGTAGCGGTTGAGATCCTTCGAAGCGCACAGGGCGCGCTCCTCAAGATGACAGGGGTCGCGCCGTGATTTACAGGAACCGTGCACCGGGTGGTGCGGATCGATGGTGCGCGATTACCAGAGGGGCGTGCGCCACATCACGCAGTCGATCCGATCTGAACGCCCCCACCCTCATGCTAATTCCCATCGCGCCAATAGGTTACGGAGTGAATTGCTTGGCATGCCGATTGCTCCAAACCTAATTGGGAGAATACTCGCCATGGCCTACGTAATCATCGATAGTTGCACGAAAGACGAGCATTGCATCGATTCCTGCCCGGTCAATTGCATTCACCCAACGAAGGATGAAGCGGACTTTGCCACCGTGCCGCAGCTTTACGTGAACCCGGCGGAATGCATCGATTGCGGCGCGTGCATGCCGATCTGCCCAACCGGCTCGATTTACACCACCGACGACATTCCGGAAGAATACAAACATTTTATCGAGAAGAACGCCGCCCGGTTTAACTAAAAGCGTCCTCCGCCCAGAACAAAGATCACCGGCGGCCCAGCCACGGTGATCTTTTTCTTTTGTGCCCGCGAAAATGCGGCGCTTACTCGCTGGCTGGTTTGGCGCCGGGAAGGCGAGCCTTCAGCAGTTTAATCTGGCCATTGTGATTGGCTTCGTGCTCGGTAACGTGGAACCACTTGCAGTAGTTGTTGGTCGGCCCCCAACCCCAGGACTTGTCCACCGACATGAGCCAGGCGTCATCGCGCTTGCGGAATTCCGTCAGGGTCTTCTCGCGCGTCTCGTTCAGGATGTCCAAATAATATTTCAAGTCGTGGCCGACGATACCTTTGCGCGCAGGTTCGCCCAGCTCCATGGGCATTCCCCACTGTTCTTTCCAGGAATCGGGGATTTGTTTCTCAGATAAGTTGTCGAGGGTATTGAGTTGGTAGAATTTTTCGACTGCTGCAAGGTGTAGCAGCAAGGCGCCCATGCGATTGGCTTTGTCGTCGAGCAAGAAATCCAAGTCTTTTTGCGACATTCCCTTTGTGGAGTGCAAGACCTGATCGCGCATGAACGCCATTTCTGATACGAGCGTCCCAATC
>JBAVNY010000785.1:0-6703 GCA_049691535.1 Candidatus Acidiferrum sp. | reverse complement strand
GCGTTTGAGGACATGGGCTACTACTGTGTCGATAATTTGCCGGTGGAGCTGATTCCGATTTTTGCGGAGTTGCATGCGGCGGGGCAGGGCGACTTTGCGCGGGCGGCGTTGCTGGTGGATGCGCGTGAGGGGCTGCAACTGGAGAAATTGCCGGGATTGCTGCGGCATCTGCGACGCGAGCATCCGATCATCTTAGTTTTTATCGAAGCGCACGATGATGCGCTTTTGCGGCGTTATAGCGAAACGCGGCGTCCGCATCCGCTGGGTAAAGATTTCTCGGTGCGCGAAAGTTTGCATCACGAGCGGCTGCTGATGGAGCCGATCCGCAAATTGGCGGACGTGGTGCTGGATACGTCGCAATTCAACGTGCACGAGTTGCGGCACTTCGTGAATGAACGGTTTAAAACCGAGAACAAGCGGCCGTTACTGGTTTCGCTGGTCAGCTTTGGCTACAAGTATGGAGTGCCGACGGACGCGGACCTGATGTTTGATGTGCGATTTTTGCCTAATCCTCATTTTGTGGCGAAGTTGCGGCCGCTTTCCGGCAGAGATGCCAAGGTGCGGAGGTATATTCAGTCTTTCCCGCAGACCGGGGAATTCCTGAAACGCATTCAGGCGCTGCTCACATATTTGATTCCGCATTACATCGAAGAAGGCAAAAGCTATTTGACGATTGCGTTTGGCTGCACCGGCGGCAAACACCGGTCAGTGATGATGGCGGAATGGATGAAGCACGCGTTGGAGAAGCGCGGCTTCGCTTCGCGGTTGATGCATCGCGACATCGAGAAGTAGATTGGGTGCGGTGTTCGAGGGCTTCCCAGAGCCCGGAAACTTGACACACTGCGCTACAGCCGAATAGCGTACCAAGTAGGGGTTGGCAGTTCTGTCCGGGGGCAGGATCTGGTTTGCTCGTATCACCTCAATTAAAACGCTTGCTGGCCTACGTGAAACCGTACCGGTTTTCTCTGGCGGTCGGGGTCGTGCTGTTGGCGGTGGTAGGCGTAGCGGAAGCGGTGATCGCGCTGATGATCAAGCCGATCGTCGATCGCGTGTTGAACCCAACTGCGCCTGATTCCAACGTACTGCTGTTCCAGTTTCCCCATGGCGGCCCGGCGATTTATCTGAACCGGTTTTTCCCGCACAGCGTGCATAACGTTTGGCCGATTGTGGCCATCTCGCTGTTGGTGGTGTTTCTGGTGAAGTCGCTAGCGGAATTTGGCGGGAGCACGCTGATTCAGTTCGTTGGGCATCGAGCCATCACGCATTTGCGCAATGTTGTTTACGAAAAGATTATTCGCCAGCCGATTGGATTTTTTCATAGCCAGCCGACGGGCCGAGTGATGTCGGCGGTGATTAATGATGTGGAGCGGGCGAGGCCGGCGTTGTCGGAATATCTGGCCGATGTGTTTCGGCAGAGTTTCTCGTTCGTCGCGTTCATCGTGGTGTTGTTTAGTATTGACTGGAAAATGACGCTGGGTTGTTCGGTGTTTTTGCCGCTGGTGTTGTGGCCGGTCGCCAAGCTGGGGCGCCGAATCCGGCGTTCGGTGGAAAGCAGCCAGAACAAGCTGGGAGAGTTAAATCAGATTTTGCAGGAGACCATCACTGGCAATCGCATCGTGAAGGCGTTTGGCATGGAAGATTTCGAAATTAATAAGTTTCGAACTGCAGCCAAGCGATTGCTGCGAGAAACGATGCGCTGGGTACGTGCGCAGGTAGGCACTTCTCCGTTGATGGATTTGCTGCTGCCCGTGGTGATTTCGCTGATTTTGCTGTATGCGCGCGACAAGATCCGGCTGCAGCAGATGACTGTGGGAATGTTTTTCACTTTCGTGTACGCGTTGTTTAAGTCGTACGAGCCGATCAAGCGCATGGGCGCGGTGTACCAGCAATTCGAGCAAGCACAGGGCGCGACCACGCAGGTATTTGCCTATTTGGATTTACACCAGGAAGAGCAAGACACCCCGGGCGCGGTGGAATTGCCAGCGTTCTCGCGGGAAATTGCGTTCGAGAAGGTGAACTTCTCGTACGACGATGCACCGGTGCTGCGCGACATCAGTTTTGTGGCGCGCAAAGGCGAACTGGTGGCGTTCATCGGATCGAGCGGAGCAGGGAAGACCACGCTGGTGAATTTGATTCCTCGGTTTTACGAAGTGAGCGCGGGAGCGATTCGCATCGATGGGCGCGATGTTCGGAAAGTGACGCTGCGCTCGTTGCGCGGGCAGATTTCCATGGTGACGCAGGAAAACATTCTGTTTCACGACACGGTGCTTAACAACATTTGCTACGGGATGACGGCAGTGTCGCGCGATCGCGTAATCGAAGCGTCGAAAGCAGCGCTGGCGCACGACTTCATTCTGGAATTGCCGCAAGGCTACGACACGCTGATCGGAGAACGTGGCACACGACTGAGCGGGGGACAGCGGCAACGCATCGCGATTGCGCGCGCGATCCTGAAGGATTCACCAATTCTGATTTTGGATGAGGCGACGTCAGAGCTGGATTCCGAGTCGGAACTTTATGTGCAGAAGGCGCTGAGCAACTTGATGGTCGGGCGCACCACATTTGTGATCGCGCATCGTTTGGGAACTATACGAAAAGCCGATAAGATTCTTGTACTGGAAGACGGGCAGATTCGCGAGAGCGGCACGCACGCCGAACTTCTGGTGCAAGGTGGAAGCTACGCGCGGCTGCACGATTTGCAATTTGCCGACGACGAAGTACTGATGCCTACTGACGGACGCAATCCGAATGCTGCAAGTTCGAACAACAAAGCATGAGCGCACCGGGAACTTTCGACGAACGCAAGGCGCCCGCAGCAAAAGCGGAATGCCGCTCCATGACTGGATATGCTACGGCGCGCGGCGAGCATAATGGCTGGCTGATTCGCATCAGCGTGAAGAGCGTGAACCACCGCTTCCTGGACGTGAAATTAAGGTTTCCGGAATCGCTGGAGCCTTATGAGCATCGGCTACGGCAAACGGTGCGGGAACGAATTCATCGCGGTCACATTGATGTTCACGTGAATGTGGAGCCGGGGCGAACCGCGCCGGTGCACGTGAATCGCGAGTTGCTGCAATCGTATTTGAGCGTAGCGGATGAGCTTCGACAGCAAAGTGGATCGAAGGCGGAATTGGATTTCGTTTCGTTACTACGCCTGCCGGGTGTGATTGCCGGGCTGGCGCCGGCGTTGCCGGATTCCGAGGACGAGCAGGACGCGTTTGGCAAAGTGCTGGAGGGCTATCTGCTTGAGGCGCTCGGCAAAATGGACGAGATGCGGCGGAATGAGGGGCGCCATCTAACGGAGGAGTTGCGTACGCGTGTGGCGCGTATTGAGGTGCAGGCCGAGCAAGTACGCGAACTGGTTACGGCGTTGCGTCCGGCGTTTGCGCGTCGCCTGGAAGCGCGGCTAAAAGAAATTCTGAATGGCGCCATCATGGATCCTTCGCGTGTTGCGCAAGAGGCGGCGTTGCTTGCAGAACGCAGCGATATCAGCGAAGAATTAGAGCGCTTGCGCAGCCATCTGATGCAGTTCGCCAAGCTGCTGGACGGCGCGGGAGAGCTGGGCAAGAAACTGGATTTTCTGTTGCAGGAAATGCACCGCGAGGCCAACACCATGCTTTCGAAAACGCCTGGTGTGGAAACGGATGCGTTGGCAATCACGGGAATCGCTCTGGAGATTAAGGCGGAGATCGAAAAATTGCGGGAACAGGTGCAGAACATCGAATGAGCGAGGACAAGCCGGTTTCTCCGCTGGTGATCATTGTTTCGGGACCTTCGGGTTCCGGGAAATCCACGCTGGTGCCCAGAATATTGGAACTGCCGGGGACGATGTCTTCGATCTCATGTACTACCAGGCCGCCTCGCGCGACCGAGGCCAGTGGAAAATGCTATGATTTCGTTACTGAGGCGGAATTCGACGCCATGGTGAAACGGGGCGAGTTTCTCGAGTATGCTCGTGTCTTCGGAAGATACTCGTATGGCACACCGAAGAAGTGGCTTGCTGAATCCCGCAAGTTAGAATTGGACCTGGTGCTGGAAATTGATGTGCAAGGCGCCAAGCAGGTAAAACGAGAGCTGCCCGAATCTATTTCAATTTTTATTTTGCCACCTTCGCGACAGGCACTTGAAGATCGTTTGCGAAGCCGGGGGCAGGACGCCGATGAAGAAATCGCGCGACGACTAGCAAGGGCTCGCGCGGAAATCGTCGAGAGCAAAGAGTTTTACGATTTTTGTGTTGTAAATGACGACGTGGAACGGGCCGGAAGAGAAGCACAAGCCATAGTCATGGCCTTGCGTTGCTCCAGGGCGCGGCGACAAGATCGAGTGAATCAGGTTCTGGCATCGTTTGGAGGGTAACATTCTAATGACCGTGCAAACCAAAGCTCCCGAGAGCCAGTTTGCTTACGTGGTGCTGGCTGCTCGACGAGCCCGGCAGATTATGGCCGGCGCACCACCGCTCGTCGACAACCTGCGCACACAAAAAGCTACGCGGATCGCTTGTGAAGAAGTCACCAATGGCTTGATTGAATATGATTTCATCGAGCTGGCAGGCGAGGAACCGGACGACGGGAAGCGCCGCAAGTAAGGCGCCCGCGAGGCTTTGATGCGCATCACGCTTGGCGTAACTGGCGGAGTCGCGGCCTATAAGTCTGCGGAATTGGTGCGCCGCCTGCAGCAGGAGGGGCATACCGTACAAGTTGTCATGACGCGTGCTGCGCGCGAGTTTATTACGCCACTCACCTTCGCGGCGCTTAGCGGACAGAAAGTTATCACCGATCTTTTTGGAGCTGAAGGTAGCGCTTCCGGGGAAGCGAACCTTGAGTCCGCCATTGAGCATATTGCGATTGCGCAGCGGACGGATTTGCTGCTGCTAGCGCCCGCTACCGCGGATATTTTGGCAAAGTTTGCGCGTGGTATTGCCGACGATTTTCTCTCTACTTTGTATCTGGCCTCGACGGCTCCGGTGGTTGTAGCTCCCGCGATGAACGTGAATATGTGGCAGCACGTTGCTACCCAGGAAAATCTGGCGACGCTGCGGGCGCGTGGTGTGCGCATTGTGGAACCGGGCGAAGGTTATCTGGCTTGTGGCATGACGGGTCCGGGGCGGTTGGCGGCGCAGGAAGAAATTGTGAAGGCAGTGCAGGACGTGTTGCGGGCCGGGCAGGATCTGGCTGGCGAAACGGTGCTGGTGACGGCGGGCCCGACTTGCGAAGACATAGATCCAGTTCGTTTTTTGAGTAACCGATCATCCGGGAAGATGGGTTACGCGGTGGCGGAAGCGGCGGCGCGGCGCGGCGCGAAGGTGATTTTAGTCTCGGGGCCGACCTCGCTGGAGGCGCCACAAGGCGTGGAGCGGCTGGATGTGCGCAGCACGCGGGAAATGCTGGACGCGGTGCTTAAGAATTTCAGTCAAGCTTCGATTGGGATTTTTGCGGCGGCGGTGGCGGATTTTCGGCCTGCGGAGCCCTCTGCTTCCAAGATCAAGCGCGGCAAGGAATCTGTGGCGTTGCGGCTGGAACCGAATCCGGACATTCTCGCAACGGTGGCGCGCGATAAGGGAGAGCGGCTGGTGGTGGGCTTTGCCGCGGAGACGGAAAACGTGGCGGACAACGCACGCAAGAAGTTGACGCAAAAGAATGCCGATCTGATTGTGGCGAACGACGTGACGGTGGAAGGCGCGGGATTCGATTACGATACGAATATCGTGACACTTTTCTCGCGCGATGGGCAGGATTTGCCGTTACCGCGTATGAGCAAGGCGGAAGTGGCGGATAAGATTCTGGACGAGGCGCTGCGGTTGCGTGGCGTGTTGCGCGGCAAAAGTGCATCGCACCGGGCGAGCGACTAGGTATTCTTATGCCTGAGCGCGCTCCGGATTCCCTGCAAGACAAAATCGAAGAACGCCTGCGCTACTACGAGGATTTGGGCATTCGCTTATTTTATCGTGATCGCCAGTCCAATGCTGCCACGACGGTTAGCCTGGATTCCGAGCCTGCCGTTGCTGCTCCCATTTCCATCGAGGAGATTTCTTTGCCCAAGGCCGCGCCTAAGCCCGTGACATCCAGACCCGAATCGAAGATTGCGACCCCTCCCGTGGTGGTGCTACAGGAGGAACTCACTGCGAAATCGGCGGTCACGTCGATCTTCGAACATGTCGAGAAGACGAAGGATGATTCGCTGCTGACGATTCGCACAGATATCGGCGATTGCACGCGCTGCAAATTGCACAAAGGGCGTCACAAGATTGTGTTTGGTGATGGCAATCCCAAGGCGCAAGTGGTGTTCATCGGTGAAGGGCCTGGAGCGGATGAGGATATGCAGGGGCTGCCGTTCGTGGGCCGCGCGGGAAAGTTGCTGACGCAGATGATTGAAGCTATGGGGCTGCAGCGCAGTGATGTTTATATCTGCAACGTGGTGAAGTGCCGGCCACCGGAAAATCGCGCGCCGGAGCCGGACGAAGTGGCGACGTGTTCGCCGTACCTGATTCGGCAGATTGATTTTATCGATCCCAAAGTGATTGTGTGCCTGGGCGCGACTGCGGCAAAGACTTTGTTGGAGACCACCCGTGGGATTTCGCAGTTTCGCGGAGAGTGGCTTACGTGGCGCGGACACAAATTGATGGCCACGTATCATCCAGCGTATTTATTGCGGAACCCGCCGGCGAAGAGTGAAGTCTGGAAAGATCTGCAAAAAGTCATGGCCG
>JBAVNY010000784.1:0-5532 GCA_049691535.1 Candidatus Acidiferrum sp. | reverse complement strand
GGTATAGACAGCTTAAGATCTTTTGCTGCGGGGCCGATCTTGGTCAGCGGATGTGCTTGCAGGTATTCGTGAACGGCCAAGCTTGACGCAGCCTTTCGGCCCATCGCTCGAACCTTTTTCCGGTCGGCCTCGAAAAGATGAAGAATTTCAACGGCCGTGTCGGCTGCCTGGCGGGCCGTAGCCTCGGTGCCTTGCAGAAAAAACTCGAGCCACTCCTCCCAAACTCCCTCGGTCCGAACTCGCTGAAGCAGTTCGTAGTAGCGTTGACGATGGGCCTTGAAGAAAAGACTCAAGTAGAGAAGCGGCTCACGCAGAGCGCCCTTAGCGCAGAGAAGCAACGTAATCAGCAAACGTCCGAGTCGCCCGTTGCCATCGAGAAACGGGTGGATCGTTTCAAACTGCACATGTATGAGGCCAGCCTCGACGAGAACAGGTAGATTGTGTTTCTCGTCATGAAGAAAATGTTCGAAGTGGTCCAAACACTCCATCATGCGGTCGGGAGGTGGCGGAACAAACGCGGCGTTCCCAGGACGACTACCGCCGATCCAGTTCTGTGAGCGACGAAATTCACCCGGCGTCTTGTTCGCTCCGCGTCCGCCGCGCAAGACGATTCCGTGAATTTCTCGAATCAAACGCAACGAAAGAGGAAAGCCTCCTTTAATGCGACGGAGACCATGTTGCATCGCCGCCACATAGTTTGAGACCTCTTCAACGTCATCGATGGGCACGCCGGGCGCTGCTTCGTTTTCAAAGAGAAGCAAATCCGAGAACGAAGATTTCGTACCTTCGATCTGCGAGGAAAGAAGCGCTTCCTTGCGGACATAAAGATAGAGAAAGAGGCGTGTGTCTGGAAGTAGCGTTGTAAGACCATCTAGCCGACCGAGCGCTTGATTAGCCCGATCAAGTTGCTGGTAAAGCCCGCTAAGATCGACAGGAGGGTCTGGCGGCAACGGTGGCGGCATAAAAGCCTTTACCGTCTCCCCAGCGGTCGTCGTCGAGATGTAGTTGCCTACCCTTGAGCTTCTGTCGTTGGGCACGGACGTATTCAAGCTTCCTTTAATAAGCCAGTTCCTTATTAAAGCATAACCGGCTTAACTTTAATAGTACTTTCATCAGATCTGTTAAACAAATTCCGTCCCAATTCTCATTGCGTGCCATTTACGGACAAACAAAGGTAAGGGTTTCTTAAAGAGGCCCAGCATCCAACTGGCGTCCAAAGCTACCCTACAATCGACTGGTTTTGGGGGGTCCCGAACTGTAAAGGCAATTGAATCATCGAGACTTAGGTGAAGTCCTTCGATCTCATAACCCGAAGGTCGTCAGTTCAAATCTGACCCACGCAACCAATTTGAGGATACAGGCCCGGACACAGGCGTCTGGGCCTTTTGTTTTTTGGGAAGGTCTTGGTCTTTGCGCCGCTCATGTAATGGGAATCGTCCCGTCTTCTGAAGCTCATAACCCGAAGGTCGTCAGTTCAAATCTGACCCACGCAACCATTCTAAGGAACTTAACGCAAAGGCTTCCGACGTTCCATTCGGGAGCCTTTTTTCTTGGGAAAATGTGCCCGGACACATTTCCAAACTCCTGCTTGACCCATTGACATCGTATTCCACAGCTGTTATATTCCATTCATGGAATGGGACATTGAGTTCACCGACGAGTTCGAGCGCTGGTGGAATGATCTCTCAGAGGATGAGCAGGACAGCGTGGATCAAATGGTCAGACTTCTACAGAAGCGTGGTCCTTCACTCGGAAGACCACACGCCGACCTTATTCAATCCTCACGGCATTCGAACATGAAGGAACTACGAGTCCAGCATGCAGGCAGGCCGTATCGTGTGCTATTTGCTTTCGATCCGAAACGCTGTGCCATTTTGCTCACCGGCGGGGATAAGACCGGGAACGATAGGTGGTATGAGGAATTCGTCCCAATCGCAGATCGACTTTATGAGGAACATTTGGTAGCCCTTGAGAAGGAGAAAAAGAACAATGGCTAAGAACTTCAAGGAACTTCAGGCAAAGATGTCTCCGGAGCGTCGTGCGCGCAACGAAGCTGCTGCCGCGAAGATGATTGACGAGATGGCACTCGATGAACTGCGAGAAGCACGCGATCTCACTCAGGAACAACTCGCACGACTTCTGCACGTCAACCAGGCGGCCGTCTCGAAAATGGAACGGCGCGCCGACATGTACATCACAACGCTGCAAGGTGTGATTAAGGCCATGGGTGGCAGGCTGGAGATCCGGGCTGTCTTCCCCAATGGCGTTGTGCGTATCGGCCAGTTTCAGGACTTGAGGAAGCGCTCATAGAATGTTTGTCTTCTGGGAAAGATTTGGGAAAGAACTCCAGAGTCCGGAAACGAAGCTAAGTCGCACAGAATCAACGGGCCCTGTATTTTTGTATGTTCTCATAACCCGAAGGTCGTCAGTTCAAATCTGATCCCCGCAACCATCTCCAGATTCCTCAGGGCGGCGCCGGGCCGCCCTCGCATTTTCCGAGTCAATTCCAATCCCCCTAAGCAACATAGAATGCTTGATCACCGCGTGTCTGCGGACGCATCGACGCATCACGATCTGTCCAACATGCTTCGAAAGGGTCAGGCGCGCTGCCGGCAATTGCTCGCGAAGAACTAAACGAATGTCAGTGAGTTGCTCAGTAAGCGCCATCCGTAGACCGTGTTGACGATGAAGTGGCGTTGATCAGGCGGCGAGACGAGAGTCTTCGGCAAGATTCCAGGGAAGCAGTTCTACTATGCGGTTGATGGGATGATCTGAGATGCGGGACAACACGTTGCGCAGATAAGACTCGGGATCGATTCCGTTCAGTTTCGCCGTGCCGATCAGACTGTAAATAGCTGCGGCGCTCTCGCCACCCCGGTCCGACCCGGCGAACAAGTAGTTCTTTCTACCGAGTGCAACGGCGCGCAACGCTCGTTCCGCGGCGTTGTTATCGATCTCCAGTCGGCCATCGTCACAGTAACGCATCAACGCGTCCCAGCGTCCGAGCGCGTAACGAACGGCTACGGCTGTATCGGATTTCTTCGAGAGCTTGCTTAAGGTCTCTTCCAGCCATTGTTTCAGTGATTCAAGTACTGGCCGGCTGCGGGTGTTACGAATCTCGCGACGTTCTTCCGGCGATCGTCCATTAATGTCACTTTCCACCACATACAGCGCTCCGATGCGCTCGAGTGCTTCTTTCGCGACGAGAGACTTATGAGCCTGTTCGAGATCGTAAAACTTCCTCCGTACATGTGCCCAGCAAGCTGCTTCCTGTATGTGGCCACCTTCGTAGATCTGCTCGAACCCAGCGTAACCATCGGCCTGCAATATTCCCCGGAACTTGCTCAAGTGCGCTTTCGGATGTTCTCCCTTGCGATCTGGAGAGTAGGCGAACCATACCGCTGCAGGAGTTTTGTCTCCCGCCGGCCGATCGTCTCGCACATACGTCCACAGTCGTCCCGTCTTGGTTTTTCCATTCCCAGGTGCTAACACCGGTACCGGCGTGTCGTCCGCATGCAACTTCTCTGCCGCCATCACGTGACGTCGCAACGCTTCCACCAAAGGTTCCAACAGTGTGCTCGTTCCGCATACCCAGTCCGCCAGTGTCGAGCGATCCAACTGCACTCCTGCTCGTGCGTAGATCTCCGACTGACGATACAACGGCAAGTGATCCCCATATTTTGAGACCAGCACGTGCGCCAGAAGCCCCGGGCCCGCTATGCCTCGTGCGATCGGTCGGCTTGGCGCTTCCGCTTGTACGATCCGCTCACAATCACAACAAGTCAGCTTCGGCCGAACCTGGCGGATCACTTTGAAGCGTATCGACTCGATTTCCAGTATCTCCGAAACATCTTCGCCGAGATGCTTCAGTTCACCGCCACAGTCCGGGCAGGCTTCCTGCTTCGGCATGAAGATTCGTTGTTCCCGTGGCAGATGCGCGGGTAGTGGCTTTCGTGTGGATCGGACCACGGATTCCAGTTTCGCTATTGGTTCCGGTAGCGCCGCAACTTTCTCCGCATCGTTCAGTTGCAGTGCTTCCAGCTGTAACTCCAACTGCTCGATCTGTCGATCCAACTTCTCCGACTTCCGCCCGAACTGCATGCGACGCAACTTGGCGATCAGCAGCTTCAACTGTTCAAGTTCGTTGTCACGAGACACGATGAGTTCATGCTGGGAGACGATCAGGGCTTTTAGTTCGTTGGGATCGAGTGCGTCGAGGTTCGGGAGCGTCGCTCGTGAAGCGGCCATGCGCGCAGTATGCCATGAACCTATTTCATGGCAAATCAATTCTGTATCAACTGGCTCACACCGCAAGTTCAGGATGGTAACTGCGCACCGGTCGCCGCCAATCGATTCCTTCCAGTAACATCGATAACTGTGCAGGTGTCAGAGCGACGGTTCCGCTGCTCGCTTGCGGCCAGATAAATCTCCCGCGCTCCAGTCGCTTTGCGAAAAGACATAACCCGTCACCATCGAACCACAGAACCTTGATCAGGTCGCCCCGGCGACCTCGAAAAACGAAGACGTGTCCTGAAAACGGATTCTCCTGCAGCGCTGTCTGCACCATCCCGCTCAAGCCTGTAAATCCTCGCCGCAGATCGGTCACTCCTGCGGCGATCCAGATGCGCGTCCCCGCTGGTAGTCCGATCATCCCGCTAGACACTCGAGTACCGCGCGCAGCGCCACTACGTCCACAGCTCCGGCGATACGAAGTGTCCCTCTCGGAAGTTTTATTTCCATCGTCCCCGATGATAAGATCGCGGCATCACCATGCACCGTTGCTGCGGGTCGCTCCCCCTTCACCTTCACCGGCAGAAGCGGCGTGGCTATGCGGATGCCCAGTCGCCCTTCGCGATACAGCTTTCGCCAATAAAATACCTGATTGGCATTTACCTCGTGTCGTCGTGCTACTCGCGCCACCGACGCTCCAGGAACTAACGTCTCCTCCACGATGTCTCGTCGCTCCTTGATGGTGCGGCGCCGTTTCTTCACCTTTGCCGCACTCATCTGAGACTCTTGCCCCAGTGTGTCCACGATCCCTCTTCGTGGGCACAAACATTTGTGTCCACAAAGTCCATCATCTTCGACTACTCACACTTGGGATAGAGGGCCAGAATCGGACGCTTACCTATTTTTTGCCGAAAAGCTCATTGAATACGCTGGATTTAGGGCGAGCTGCGAATAGCCGTTTTCATAAAAACGCTTTGTGGGACGGGTTGCGAGCTAATTTCAATTCGTGTTAGCCAAGTAGCGTCAGACGCTGTTCATACCCCGCTGGCCTTCGCCTGCGAATTTTTGAAGCGAATCGAACGACTGCCCGATTGATGCGAAGTCGAATGCCTTGCGGCAGTTCCCTGTGACGATTAGCTTCAGATAATGGAATTCCGTCGGATTGGGATTCCAACGCCAAGAGGCTACTTCAAACGTTGTGAAAATCGAAAACAGACTGGTGATGAGGTGGTCTGCGAGGTGGTAGTTGCTAACCCTCCGCTTACGCCGAGTTCCGCGACCTTCCAGCAAGGGATATTGTCC
>JBAVNY010000783.1:0-2960 GCA_049691535.1 Candidatus Acidiferrum sp. | reverse complement strand
TCTTCGCCCAGGAAAACCCCGCCGGCCCGCTCGAGCCGCCTCCTGAGCACAAGATCACCCGTGTCATCGGCGTTCCCGAGCCGGAGATGCCTCCCTCTTTGCCCCCGGCCGCCATCATCAAAGGATTCACGCAAAAAGAAGACGTCTACGCCGCCGCGCGTCCGCAATTCGCCTATCGCAAATCCATCCGCGTCCAGGAATTTGGTCTCGACGGCAAGGCCTCCGGCGAATTTAGCGCCACCTACGACGCGGTCCGCTCCAGCGATGGCAAGCTCTACGAAAAAGCCCAAGCCGCTCCCGAATCCACGCTGCAGTATCTACAAATCGAACCCGACGACGTGCAGCAAATGACCCGCCTTCCCGGCTTTCCCGTCACCACCGCGCAGCTCTCCAAATACGATCTGCAATTTCTTAGCACCGAGATCGTCGACGAAATCGATTGCTACATCTTCCAGGTCAAACCAAAAACTCTCGATCGCCAGCATCCGCTCTTTGACGGCATCATCTGGATCGATCAGAAATACCTCGAAGTTGTTAAGACCTACGGCAAGTGGGTCACCGACCTTGGCGAAGCGCATCCCATGTCGCTGCCCTTCGGCATTTTCGAAACCTACCGTGAAAACATCGATGGAAAATACTGGTTTCCCACCTACACCCGCTCGGACGGTGTCTACAAAATGAAAGATCACGACATTCCCATCCGCATCACCATCAAGTGGACCAACTTCAAACCCTTTCCCGCAGCCGAAGTACCTGCAACGCCTTCCGCCACTCCTCCCAAACCAACCACCAATCCGTAGCTCGCGATTCGCCTTCTAAATCTCCGTGAACTCTGCGCCTCTGTCCTCTGTGCCCTCTGTGTTAAATCTTTTTCTTAGCTTTGCCCGCCTCGTACAATTTGCCCAACAATCCCGGCAACTCCTCCAACCCCTTCAACAAAAACTCCGGCTCCTCCGCCCGCAGCCGCACTTCCGTCGGAAATGGCCCCAGCACCGCAATCCCGCGCACTCCCGCCGCCTTGGCCATCCGCAGGTCCTCGGGCGTGTCTCCCACGTACACGCACTCCTCCGCTCGAGTCTTCATCTTCTCCAGGGCCCGCAGTAAAGGTCCCGGATGCGGCTTCTTCTCCTCCGTATCCCCGCTGCACACCCGCGTCCGAAACGTCGTAGTCAGTCCAAACTCTCGCAACTGCCGGCTCACCCGATCCCGATCTCCACTCGTCACCAGCCCTAGCTTGTAGCGCGACGCAAGCTGCCGCAGCACCCTCCGTGACCCAGGCATCAACTTCGACTTGTGCTTTGCGTAATGCGTTCGCCATAGCAAGTCCGCATCTGGCCAGCGCTCCAGCGGTATCTCTGCGGCCCGGTAAACCGCATACCAATCCGGAGAGTAGTGCCGCTCCAGTTCCGCCAGACCCCAAGGCACACCCAATTCCTTAAACATCGCCAAATAGGATTGCGAATCGGCATGATACGAATCAATCAGCGTCCCATCCCAATCAAACAGCACGCCAGCAAGTCTAGACTTTTTAATCATCGCGCCAGAGTAGCAGAATCCCGCTTTCGAGTTTTGCAGCAGGGCACCTGCATCGTAGCGCCGGCATGTTGCCGTCAACACGCGACTACGCCGCTATATCGGTGGAGAGGTAGAGATGAGAAGGGAATTAGGCTGCGCGGTCAGTCCGCGCCGAATCGGTTGGGGATATGGTCGTCGCGATCGAACGCGAAATCTTCAAAACTAGCAGCCACCCCATGCCATCCCGGCATGTTCGCGGGCTCGATGCGACATACCCGCGCCTTCGAGGAAACCACCACGTTGCCATAGCCCAATGGCCGGCTAACCAACACAATGTCCAGCTCAATCTCGGTTCCAATGGCCAGCCACTTGGGGCAGAGGAAATACACGCCCGACGAACTAATGTCTCGCGTAACCAATGTGATTGGATACTCTTCCAGGATTCCCGCCACGCTCCGCAATTGTAGCGGCAGCTTCAGCGAAGCTCGTGGACTCTCCCGATGCTCATTATGAACGCCAACCGCGTGGGTTGGCACGCGCACAAACTGGCGCGGCTGCGGCGTCCTTAGCAGTGGCATCACCCGCAACGCCGGCATGCGTGGGAAACTCGATGTTTCTGGGAATACCGGATTCCGCACCGATTGTGCGGCGGCACCCGACTGCGATGGCAAATCATCCCATGCTAACGCGCGATTGCTGGCTGCCATTTCGCCCCTCAGCGAATAGAAACTACCCAACGAAACCACTGCGGTGGTTGCAAAACTTTTACTGTGAATGGATACCTGAACCCGTCAAACTAGGGATGCAAAATGACACCGTATCCATTCTCTGTCAATCTGTTGAAAATTATCGCAGTGTCCTAAGGTGAAACACATCGGTCTAGTACCAGGTTCACCCTAAGACGTGTTGGTTGGTACTTTGGTCCGATTTGAAACCACAGTCAAGGTAAAATCTTGTAAAACTTCTTTCAACTTGGCTGTAATTGGCGTTTTGCGCATTCCTGCCACCCGTTCCACATCTCTCCGCCTTCCAATATGGTCCTCGCTCAGTCCACTTTTCCTGTCTATCGTATTCCTACACTCATGACCACAAACTCCTCTTCGACCCGCCTCGAAGCCGAGCCTTTTGCGGCCAAATACACTCCCCAATCGCCTTCCGGACTGGTTTTAATTTCCTTCGCCGCGGTCTACATCCTATGGGGCTCCACCTACTTCGCCATTCGCGTCAGTGTCGAGTCCATTCCCCCCTTTTTGATGGCCGGCCTGCGCCATTTTACGGTCGGACTCATCTTTTACCCCCTTTTCAGGCGGCTTTCCCGCGAGAAGCCCACGCTGGCCCAGTGGCAAACCGCCATCGTTACCGGCTGCCTGCTGCTCCTTTGTGGCAATGGGGTGGTCTCTTGGGCTGAGAAGACCATTCCTTCCGGTATCGCCGCTCTCTTGGTG
>JBAVNY010000782.1:0-6640 GCA_049691535.1 Candidatus Acidiferrum sp. | reverse complement strand
AGACAGTGGTTGTATAACGGCGGAAGGATCGGCGTTCAAAACGGGAGCGGCTGAAATCGATTCTGGCGGGAGTGCGGTGCGGATGGCGATGACGGTGGAATCTAGAATATGGATGAGAGCGTCGAGGGCGAGCTCGGTGGATTGTTTGGAATCGATAGCAGCTTCCGCTTTGGCGGCTACTTCGGCGAGAGCGTTGGCACCGAGATTAGCGGAAGAGCCTTTCAGAGAGTGCGCAAGGCGACTGGCGGTGGGGGCGTCGTTGGCGGCGAGAGCGGATCGAATGTCGATTACAGCGTGGGCTTGTGAATCGGCGAAGCGCTGGAGAAGAGATTCGTAGCGCTTGCGATTGCCGCCGGTGCGCTTGAGTGCCGTGGCGGTGTCGATACCGGGAATGAAGAGTTCGCTAGAAGCCGCGACAGGAATGGGAGATGAGACAAATGCGGGCGTGGGAAGAGGCGAAGCGCCAGCAGAAGCGGCGACAGCGCGTGGTGGAATCCAGCGGAGAAGAGCTTCGAAAAGTTTGGGTGGATCGATCGGCTTTGCGAGGTGAGCGTTCATGCCGGCGGCAAGACATTGTTCACGGTCGCGCTCCATCGCGTTGGCGGTCATGGCGACGATCGGGAGCGAGGCGAAGCGGGGATTCGAACGGATAGCCTTGGTGGCGGTAATCCCGTCCATAACGGGCATCTGCATATCCATGAGGACGAGGTCATAGTCCTGCTTGGCGAGTTGCTGGACGGCCATGGCGCCGTTTTCAGCCTGGTCGATGGAAAGATGAGCATCTTCGAGGAGTCCGATAGCAACCTCGCGATTGAGCTCGTTGTCTTCTACGAGCAGAACGCGTGCTCCATAAACGGGAGAGAGATCGATTTCAGACGAGGTCGATTGGACCTCGCGGACCGCCCCGTGATCTCCGCTGATAACCTGAACCACGGAATCGAAAAGCATGGACGGAGTGACGGGCTTGATCAAAACGCTCTCGAAGGAACTCTGTTCCGCTTGACGGAGAACTTCCTCGCGACCGTAGGCGGTAACCATGACGAGATGCGGGGGAGAGGTGAGGTTGGGAAGTGTGCGGATGAGCTTGCCGGTTTCGATGCCGTCCAGGCCAGGCATCTGCCAATCGACGAACACGATGTCATAAGGTTGATTGCGGTCGGCGGCTTGACGAACGAGTTCGATGCCCTCTTTGCCCGAGGGAGCTTCGTCGACTTTGAAGGTCATGCTAAGGAGCATGCCGGAGAGGACTTCGCGTGCCTGGGCGTTGTCGTCGATGATGAGGACGCGACGGCCGCGGAGATCAGGACGGGTGGCGCGACGGACGATCCCGTCGCCCTTGCCGAGGAAAGCGGTAAACCAGAAGGTGCTTCCCTTTCCGACCTCGCTAGTGACGCCAACATCGCCGTTCATGAGCTGAGCGAGTTTCTTCGAGATGGCAAGGCCGAGGCCGGTGCCGCCGTGCTGACGAGTAGTGGAGGCGTCGGCCTGTTCGAAGGCCTGGAAGAGGCGGCCCATCTGCTCTTCGGTGAGACCGATGCCGGTATCGGAAACAGCGAAATAGACAAGTTGGCCGCTGTCGTCTTGCTCCTGGACGCGAGCTCTGACGACAATTTCGCCCTGCTCGGTGAACTTGACGGCGTTATTGCAGAAGTTGATTAGGATTTGACCGAGCCGAAGAGGATCGCCCCTGGGATGAGTTGAGACAGCGGAATCGATATCAAAGATAAGTTCGAGGCCCTTGGAAGTCGCTTTTTCGGAGATGAGGTTGCTGACATTCTCGAGGACTTTCTCCAGATCGAAGTCGATGTTTTCGACGGTAAGCTTGCCTGCTTCGATTTTGGAGAAATCGAGAATGTCGTTGATGATGCCGAGGAGATGCTGGCCAGACTGCTGAATTTTGCGGACATACCCTTTCTGGCGAGGGTCCAGATCGGTTTTGAGGGCCAGGTGGGACATGCCAATGATGGCGTTCATCGGAGTGCGGATTTCGTGGCTCATGTTGGCGAGGAATTCAGATTTGATGCGGGTGGCTTTTTCGGCGACTTCTTTAGCCGCGAGGACTTCCGCTTCAGCCCGCTTGCGCTCGGTGATATCGCGGAAGGCAACCACGGTGCCGACGGTTTTTTCACCCTTCATGATAGGGGTGGCAATGTATTCGACTGGAAAGTTCGTACCATCTTTGCGCCAGAGAACCTCGTCGGACACAAGGCGATGCTGGCCGTCGTGGGCGGTCATGTACATTTTGCATTCCTCGCGAGGAAGTGGTGATCCATCGGCATGGGCGTAATGAATTCGCTCATGCATGGGCTGATTGATGATTTCCTCAGGAGCGTAGCCCAGCATCTTGGCTCCTGCAGCATTCAGAAAGCCCATGATGCCATCGCTGGTCAGGCCGCAGATACCTTCATCCACGGATGACAAAATCAACCGAGACCGCTCCTCTACGGCCGCCAAGGTTTCGGCCTGCTGCTTGGTCTGGTCGAGAAGTTTCTTGGTTTTGATGTTGGCGGATAGGATTTCCGCGTTCATGCCGACAGAAAGAAGCAGAGTATCGAGAAGAGATTGCTGACGCTCGGAGAGAGGGGAGGCGGTAGCGAGTTCGAGAACGCCAACGAGGATGTCGTGGTTGATGACGGGGATGAAGAGAAGTTTACCGGCAACAACCGTGCCCACGCCGACGGAAACGCGGAGAGGCTCGGTTTTGGTTGTGGAGAGATCGAGGACGCGACGCTCGAGAGCGGCTTGGCCGACGAGTCCTTCTCCGAGAGCGAATTCTCTAGGGTCAGCGGTGCCGTCGAGAGCAAAGGTACCAACGCGGGAGAGACGTGAGTGGGAATCGTCGGCCAGATAGAAAGCCGCGTAGAGGAGAGGAATGGACTCGGAGATGCGGGAGAGGAGGTTGGAAGAGAAGGAGGCGAAGTCCTCGGCGGCTTGGAGGTGGACGCCGGTGGCAGCGACTTCGGCTTTGACCCACGACTGGGTCTCGCGTTCGCGTGCGGCGGTCTGAAGAGTGCGAAGCGAGCGGCTGATCTCGCCGATCTCGTTCATGCGATCGAGAAAGGGGATGGGTTGGTCCAGTTTGCCCTCGGCGAGGTCATGGATACTGCCTTGCAAGGACGATAGCTCTTGAACAACTCCTATTTGAACGATGTAGAAGGCGGCCGCAAAAGAAGCTAACAAGCCGGAGCCGATGACGAGCCACGTCAACAGGATAGCGCGACGGGTTCTCCTGGTTAGGTCAGCGGATTGCCGGTCCACCGACAAATTTATCTCATCAACGATGTCGGCGATGGCTTGCCGCCCTCGCTGCAGTTCAGCATCAACACCCCCGCGCATCAGAGTCATGGATTTGGTATTGTCGCCGACTAAAGTCGCAGCACGGACCGGCCGAGAATCGGATACCGCTTGATCATAGATGGCTTTGGCGGCCTTGATCTGCTGAGCGCGATTAGGGCTTAAATGTACCGATTCGCCGATCAATGTTTGATAGTCGGCGTAAGTCTTGTCTAGTTCGCTCTCGATGTTGCGCATCTTATCGGGATCGAGCTCAGCGATATCCTCAAATAGGAGCTGGCCAAACAGGGCAGCTTGTGCTTTTGCTCGGGTCAAGTTTTCTAGCGCCTGAACATCCTGGTCGAGCAATTCGCTGTAGCGAGTGTCGATGCTCTTAGTTTGGATCGAGAAATAAACAACGGCGAAGACGACCAGGATGGCTAAGGGAGCCATGGCTAAGAGGAATTTTCGGCGGAGTTTCAGATTGACGAAGATGCTCATGGTTGGCTTGTCCGCAGGGTTTGGGTGCGGGTGCGCCGCAGAGGAAGAACCGAGGAAGTACTCCGCCGCGCAGGAATAGAACCAACACAAGGACTATATCGGCAGTTCGCTTGTAGCATTTTTGGGTACTTGTATGGTTGCAACATATTGTTCTGCTTGTTCGCTGGTTGCTGCGTACAAGGCATAGCCCGTGGTCGTCTCGGGCGGCCGGAGCGATGCGCTGCGGCAACACGTTGCCAGGTCGCTTGCCAACCAGCTATTCCTTGAAAACCAGCTTGGGTCCGCTAAGTTGATGGGCCTGGAGGGCAACATCGACCTCGACGCGGTCGGCTATCTTGATGAAGGGGATCCCGCTGTTCATGCCAAATTCCTTGCGGTCAAAGGCCATGGTGCCCTTAACGTGGCCGTTGCCCGTTCCCTTGCTCTTGGGATCAACTGTTAGGCTCAGGGTTTCGGGCTTGGACACGCCCCGGATGGTGAAAGTCCCTTGCACATCAAAGGTAGTCGGACTGGTCTGCACAACCTTGGTGGAGTGAAAGGTTATGTACGGATCATCTTTAGCATTGAAGAAGTCTTTACTCTTCAATTTACCGTCTTTCATGTCGCTTCCGGTGTCAACGGAGTCTGCATAAATCTTGATGTCGAGTACGCCTGTGGTGACGTCCGGAGAGGAAAAGGTCAGCGTGGACTCCCACTTTTTGAACTTACCGTCGATGGCCACCGAAGCCTTAACGAAGAACTTAATGTCGCTTTCCTCCGCACTGACCGTAAAGACTGGATTTTGGGCGCGGCTTACGGATGGGAGCATGGCGTACACTAAAAGACAGAGAACCGCTAATCTCATGGAATTCCTCCTAAATAAGAACAGGCGAGAGCTTTGCATTCGCCTATGCTCCCACCCTGGGTTGCTGATGGCTATTGTCAGAAATAACAGGCTAGGGGGGCGACCCAATCTGGTAAACGCGCTTGCTTGGGGGAAACCACGATCTCAATGTTCGAGACTACTGGGTAGTTATCCCTGACTAGCGGGACCAACCGAAGACTTCTAGAGTTTGGGTAGACAAACGACGGACATGGTTCCACTCGGCCGAATTGTTTAGACCGTCGTCGCTCCAACACTCCCGGCCCATTTTCAAGAACACCTGCTGAATTGAGTCGAGGCAAAATAATTGGTCTGCCGCAATTTCGGATTGAAAGGTGCCGACAACCTTCATTCGCCAATGATCGAAGCGAAGAAATAACTCGTCGGCCTTGCGACCAGAAATAGGCATTTCCCGCAGCTGAATATCAGGTGGTGCGGCAAGTAGCGCTACGGAATCCTTCAATCGGTCGAACAGCCATATTCGTTTCACTTCGTGACTTTCCATGGCTCCCTCTAGTTGGTTTTCGCCACGTGTTTCCGCTGTTGAACCAAATGCTCCGTAAGCTCGGCGATCTTATCGTCCGTCTTCCTGATTTCGATTGCCAAGCGGGTGTTCATGGGATTCTTGCAATAATCCTCGAACAATAGATATCTCTGGTTTTCAATTCCTCTCGAATTCTATTAAGCATAGGTTCGGACCGCAGGTTAGCGTTTCCATGGTAATGATGCGACGTCCGGCCCCAGCAAACAGTCCCAAATAGCACACCATCCGCGTAATTCTCCCCAACCACCCCTAAGAATCTTCTGCAAAGCATCGATAATTCTTCTTGACAGTATCCCGCGGCTGGGAGTACAACCTGTGACGCCAAAGAGAGCGAGCGCTCGCTTTGATATGTGCTCAGGCGAGGACCGGAGTCGAATCAGGTGCCGAAGCTGCTCAACAAGACGTTTGAGAAGAATAGGTTCAAGATCGAGCGCGCGGCACTGCACCTTTTCACCCGCAAGGGTTTCCACGGCACCACCGTGCGCGAAATCGCCAAAAAGGCCGGCGTGTCGATGGGCAAGCTGTACATCTACTACGACACAAAAGAAGACATCTTCATCGACCTGGTGCAGCGCATGGGCGCAAGAATGGAGGCTCTTCGACAGAAAAAGCTGATTCCCCTGCTGATGTCGCTCGATCCCAGCTCGATGAAGGAGTTGGCGATGGCGATCGGCCGGATCGTTTCGGAGAATCTCGACTACTGGCGGCTGATGTACATCGACGTCGTGGAGTTCCGCCATAAGCACTTCATGCACAGCTTCCGGGAAATCGCGGGCGGACTGCGCACTTATTCCAGGGTCCTGGCGCAATCTGGGAAGCTGAAGTTTCCGAAGGGCGTCGACCCCGCTCTTGCCGTGACCACCATCTACTTGCATTTCTTTACCTATTTTTTGGCTGAGAACTTGTTCGGCGCGAAACGTCACCTGGGAATGTCCGACGAAGAAGCGGTTGAGCAGATGATCCGGCTGTACATGAGCGGGCTGCGAGGTCACAGCAGTAAAGGATAGTCGCAGAGTTATTTTAGGAGGTGGGTGATGGGAATACGCAGACTGGTGGGAGTGGGAATAGTTGTGGCGATAGTCCTGCTCGGTGTGGGTAGAGCGAATGGGCAGACGACCACTACGGGCCAAATTCTTGGTGACGTTACGGACCCAAGTGGCGGCGTGATCGGCGGAGGTAAAGTCACATTAACCAGTGATACCGGCACCAATCGCGAGACAACAACTTCACCCACTGGCCGCTACGTATTTGCGTTGCTGCCGCCTGGAAACTACCACGTTGAAGTCAGTGCCTCGGGATTCGCGACCGCGAAGGTCGACGAGATCACTGTCAAGATTACGGAAGCGACGACCGTCGATGTGCGCCTAAGTCTCGCCTCACAGAAACAAGAAACAATAACTGTTCAGGCAGAACCACCTCTGCTGCAAACAGAGAACCCGGGCCGCGGCACAGTTATCGAG
>JBAVNY010000781.1:0-1833 GCA_049691535.1 Candidatus Acidiferrum sp. | reverse complement strand
TCACCTTTATCTTGCCGAGTCGACTCCGCAGAAGCGGCAGGAGTGGATTGCCGCACTCGACAAGATTGAGTCGCTCAAACCACGCGCGGTTGTGGCTTCCCATAAGCGACCGGAGAACGAAGACAATCCCAGAATTATCGGAGAGACGCGGCAGTACATTCGCGACTTCGATCGCTTGGCGCAGACGACAAACACCGCGCAAGAGCTCTACGAACGGATGCTGAAGCTCTATCCGAATCGAGTGAATCCCGGCTGGGCACTGTGGAGTTCGGCGCGCGCGGTGAAACCATAAATGGGACCCATGGGTCCTGCAAATAAGAAAGGAAACGTCGAGATGTCGAATAGCGCAATTGCCGCGCCTACACAATTTCTCCAAACCTCAAAAGAGAAATACGCCTATCGGCGTTTCGGCAAAAAGTCTAAGTATCCGTTGCTCTTCATGCAGCACTTCACCGGCACTCTCGATAACTGGGATCCGGCCGTAACGGACGCACTGGCCGCGAACCACGACATCATCCTCTTCGACAATGCCGGTGTGGGCGGTTCTACGGGCAAAGTGCCTACGACAATGGCGGGGATGGCGGAACACGCCGCTGCGTTTCTCGGTACGCTCGGGATCGAGACATGTGATGTTCTGGGATTTTCTCTTGGCGGGGTAATCGCTCAGCGGATGGCGCTGGACAATTCCAAAGTGTTTCGAAAGATGATCCTCGTCGGAACGGCCCCACGCGGCGGTGAGGATATCATGCACCTCGAAAAGCCGAGCCTCGCGAAATTCCTTCACGATACAACTCTCAAGGGATACGAGATAATGCAGAAGATCTTCTTTCTGCCGACAGACACGAGCCAGGCGGCTGGCAAAGAATTCATCGGACGCCTCATGCAACGTAAGCAAGATATCGGGACCCGATAGCGGGACCCGAGGTCGCGCAGGCGCAGATGGCCGCATTTCGCGAATGGGAGAAATATTCAGGCAGTCGATTCGCTGACTTGAAGCGGATTCAGCAGCCAACGCTCGTCGTCAACGGAATCCATGACGAGATGATCCCTGTCGCAAACTCCTACTGGTTAAGCGAGAACCTGCCCAATGCGGTTCTGCTGACCTACCCTGACGCGGGCCACGGGTCGCTGTTCCAGTGGCACGATTCCTTTACGCGCCAGGCCAGGGCATTTCTTGCCGCAGATTGGCCCTACGCACCGTACTAAGGTGAATTCTGACCCGCTGAAAATTTCGCTAGTCGATGCAAAGGGAGACCATGTATGAGCAACTATTCGCACCAGACTGTGCCGACTCAGTTCGTCGGGCCGGCGGTGTTCGTTTTGCCTATCGACGATTCGGCACAGCTGGCAGCGTTCCTCTTGTTTTTCTGGAGTACTTCAACTCCAACATGGATAGCTGGGACCCAACGGTCACGAACAGCCTGGCAGCGGATCATGAGGTGATTCTTCTTGACAATGCCGGAGTCAGAGCTTCGGGCGGAAACACGCCGGAGCCTAAACCAATGGGAGGTTAAGTGACCGCGGAAGAAGTGCTTCGACTTCACACGGATGGTTTCAACCGAGCATTGCAACAGCACGATTACGCGGCACTGGGGGCAATCTACTCGAACCGTTATATGCTCGTTCGCCCAGACGGGTCCGTGCTGAACAAGGAACAAGTGTTGAAGGATCTGATTGAACACAAAGTGGCATTCCACCCGATTGATCTTACAGGCGTGGTCGTGCGCCTTCTTGGGTCAACCGCAATCTTGACCGCCGAAACCACAATCCTATCCTCCCGCGATGGAAAGCATACATACCGACATATTCGAATCGTCGCTGTATACGCTCAGG
>JBAVNY010000780.1:0-3110 GCA_049691535.1 Candidatus Acidiferrum sp. | reverse complement strand
GTGGAGGGGTGGGATTCAGGTGGAGGGTAAAGCTGAGATGCGGCGGGGTGGTGGTGGGACGGGTGAAGGGGTGAGCTGATGGGTGTGATTTGAAAATTGAACATTCTAGGAGAAAAACCCCACACGCAAGTACGACGTGTGGGGCACCCGGAGCGTGGCTAAAGCCACGTACCTACACGAACTTGGTGCACGTGAGTACGTCGTGCTGATTGTGGGGCGCCCCGGGATGATGGAACGGAATCGCGCTGGATGAGGTGCGGGTGTGGTGGGTTTCTCGTATTATCTTTGGGCGTTATTTAGGGAGCTGGCTTTGTGCGGCTCGAAACTCGGGACTTGTGAGGAGCGAACTTGTTTATGGATCGAAGGGTGACGAACTTATTGATTTTGAGTGTGGTGGGATTTTTGGTTTTTGTTGGGCAGCCGGGTGGAGTTTTGGCCCAGACGTCTGTGGCGGAAAAGGGTGCGGCGTACGACGTGATTGTTGCTAGGAATGTGATGGTGCCGATGCGCGACGGGGTGAGGCTGGCGACGGACATTTATATGCCGGCGCAAGGAGGGGCTCCGGTGGCGGGAAAATTTCCGGTGCTGGTGCAGCGCACACCGTACGGAAAAACGCCGCGCATTGCACCGGGGACCGACCCCATCGCGGAAAAGGAACTGAACGCGGCGAACCACTTCGCGAAGAACGGTTACGTGGTGCTGCTGCAAGATGTGCGCGGGCGCTTTGAATCTGAAGGCAAATTTTATTTTGCGATCAACGAAGGGCCGGATGGGTATGACACGGTGGAATGGGCAGCAAGCCAGCCATGGTCGAACGGAAAAGTGGGGACGTTTGGCGGGTCGTATCTGGCGCACGTGCAGAACGCGATGGCGGTGCTGCGGCCGCCACATCTGATCGCGATGTTTATCATGGTGGGCGCGGGAGATTATTTCGAAGAGGGCGCATGGCGGGGCGGCGCGTTCATGTTGCTGCACAACGTTTTCTACGCGTTGACGGCGCTGACGATGACCAGCCATGAAGCGCGCGGCAATCCGGCGACGCAGGCGGCGTTGAGTAACGCAGCGCATCGAGACCTGAGTTCGTGGATGTTTGCATTTCCGTATGGAGCGGCGGCAACTCCGTTTAGCGCCGTGCCGGCGTACGAGAAGTGGTTTCAGGATTACGTGGACCACGACACGTACGATGATTACTGGAAGCAGAACGGGCTGAACGCGCAGGGTTTCTATGACAAATATCCGGACATCCCGATGTATTTCACGACGGGCTGGTACGATTTTTTTGAGCGCGGGAGTTTAAATAATTTTCAGGCGATGAGCACGCGGCACAAATCGCCGACGAAGTTGCTGATCGGGCCTTGGGAGCATTTATCAGTGGGGCCGCGGTTCACAGGCGACGTGGATTTTGGGGCGACGGCGGAATTCGACATGTTCGCGGAACAGTTGCGTTGGTTCGATCAGACGTTGAAGGGGCAATCGACGGGAATTTTGCAGGAGCCCGCGGTGCGGGCGTTCGTTATGGGGGGCGGCAGCGGAGCGAAGAACGAGGCGGGCAGAATGCAGGATGGCGGTCAATGGATTACGGTTGGAACTTGGCCGCCGCCGGGAGCAGCAGCGCATCCTTATTATCTGCATGGCGACGGCACGCTGTCGGAAAGCATGGCAGCGAAGGGGGAACGTCCCAGTGTGTTCGAATATGATCCGGCGCATCCGGTGCCATCGATTGGCGGGCAGATGAACGATAGCGTTGGACCCAATTTCCCGGCGGACGGACCGCGTGACCAGGTATGCAGTATAAAAACATTTGGCTGTGATAACGAGTTGCCGCTGGCGTCGCGCCGCGATGTGCGGGTGTTTCAGACTCCGCCACTTTCGTCGGATGTGGTGATTGCGGGTCCGGTGTCGGTGGATCTTTGGATTTCTTCGTCGGCGCCGGATACAGATTTTACGGCGAAGCTGGTAGATGTGGCGCCGCCGTCGAAGGATTATCCGTTTGGCTTTGCGATGAACGTTGAAGATCGGATTATTCGTGTGCGGTGGAGCGAAGGGTACGACAAGCCGGTGCCGCTGAAGGCGGGAGAAGTTCGAAAAGTTACAGTGGACCTGATTGCGGCAGGGAACCGGTTCGCGAAGGGGCACCGGATCCGCGTGGATATTTCGAGTAGTAATTTTCCGTACTTCGACGCGAATTCTAACACTGGGGAACGGGTGGGATATTCAACACATACGGAGAAGGCACTGAACACGGTGTATCACGACAGCGAACATCCGTCGCGGTTAAATCTTACGGTGCTGCCGGGTACGGCGATGGGGCAGTAAACGATTGGGACATTGAGGAGTTAGGAACACACGTAAATGCGCGAGACTGCAGCCAAATTTCTTTCATCGTCTGATGTGACATCCCAAGATGGTGTGCTAGTTCGTGTTGCACTGTTTTTCTGATTTGTTGCTCAACTCGTTCTCTATCGTCACCACAAAACCTTTCGAGCGCAGGTTGAAAGATAACGACGACGTGTCTAGAACTGTCCGAACGGAATCCTTTTGTCCGGTTAATCCCAGAAGAAATTCCGAGTAGCAGATGACCTTCCGGTATACCCAGCCTCTTTTTGTCTGCCTCGGTGGGCCAATCTGTACTGACAATTACGGCAACGTTCTTCCATTCTTTGTCAAAGTCCTCGGGAATTTCGTCAAGGGCCCTTGATACCATTTCCTGAAACTCTTGCTCCGAATATTTCAGCGCAGTTTTTGGTTTCGGTTGTCGCTCACCCAGTAGCCACTCCAGCGCATTCGGGAACTCTTCGTTCCTACCGTTTTCCTCCAGCCATTTCTTGGCACTCCGGTTCCACCACCAGAAAAGTCCAAACAATAGAGCCAACAGCATGAGGAATAGGAATAGCCGATCGTCGTCGGAGATGTGAAGAAACATGTCGGGTCTAATTTCTCCTTGAAGCCATAACACTGCAATCTTCCGCTTTCACTTGTCGTTTTGACTCTCATAGTGCCTGATTTGCCGTGCGGGCTCAGACGGTCGACGTAGGACAAACCCAAAAACTGATCGGAGAGGGAGGTTTGTTGGGAGTGTACGTGGATGGTGCCGGGGGCCCGGCCCGAAC